>JAIOQC010000089.1 GCA_021413565.1 Candidatus Nomurabacteria bacterium | reverse complement strand
AACCACAAGTACATTTAATATGCCAAAAAATATCAGTTTCAGTCAAAGAATAATCAGAAGTTATTTCTTCGTCTTTTTTAATATTACGCACAGCAACTACTTGCACTTTACCACTAATAACAGAATTGGCGTCACAAGAATGATTGAAAAATAATCCTAAGCCAATAGGGTCAATCCAGATATTCTTCCCTATTCCAATCCAATTAAAAGAAGCTATCTTGGCTTGTTTTTTGTCATTGATAAGGAAAATAACCTTTTTACCTTTTATATTAAAAATAATCTCACCTTTTTTGATGTCTTTTAATGCATAAATACCCTTACCGTGTAATTTACTTTTTCCAATATAGGCTTTCATATGATTAGTCGTGTTTTAAGAGAAAACTAAAATCTTTCATGATATTCTTTTTCTTTAAGAAGAGTATAAAAATTATTATTAAATCAGAAACAAGCATGTAAATAGGATACAACAATATAGCAAATGTAAATTTCTCTACAGCAAACATGTTTAGAGTATCAGCAAAACCAGTACCGAACCATGCCCAGAAATCTTCACCTTCTGGTCGTAAGTATGATTTTTTGATTGTTGGAATAATAGCAAAAGAATCAATCGCTAAATTTGTTACAAGTGCTATAACTGGACTATCAAAAACAATCCAAAGAATTACACTAGTTACAGCACCAAGCAAACAAAATATATCAGTTCTACTTGTGAGACCTCCTTCTCCGTATTTAATAGACAACAAAGCAATACTGAGTGGTCCCAAAAATTCCATATAAGGTACCCAGACTGTATTACTAGCACCAGAGAATTTATAACTTAAAGCCAGAACAAGTCCCATAAAAGCCCAAATCCACCATGTTGCACGGTTGGGCTTAGATTGACCTCTTAGGATTGATATGATGTAAACAACATAGGCTAGAAGAGCAATCACACCTGCGATGATTCCCAAAGTTTCTTTAATATCTAAATCCATATGTCCTTTTATTATAACATATAAATTGCAATATAATAATATTTCTTGTAAGATTATCAATAGTAATAAATATGTAAACATCAAATATATGAGCATAATCCAAACAGTTATAAATACAAAGAAGATTGAAGAAGCAGATGTAGTAATCGTTAGTGCGCCATACGAGAAAACAGCTTCAAGTCGCAAAGGTACAGTCAACGGCCCAAAAGCCATTATTGAAATTTTGGACAATAAGATTGAATTCTTCGATAGAAAATTTAAATGTGAACCAAAAGAATATGTCAAAACTGCAAGTCACAATCTTGGCAATCTAAGTTGGCTGTCTCCAGAGAAAGCATTGATAAAAATTACCAATGCATGTGACAAACTAATCCAAGATGATAAATTCGTCTTCCTATTAGGTGGTGAGCATTCAGTTTCTCTAGGACTTTTTCAAGCACTAGCAAAAAAATATGACCCGAAAGATACAACTATCATTCAAATAGATGCTCATTGTGATTTGAGAGATACTGATAGTGACTACAGTACACATCCTTCCAAATTGGCTCACTCATGCGTATTACATCGTGGCAATGAAATTGGTTATAATTTAGTTCAAGTTGGTATTCGCACTTACTCAATAGATGAATACAATTATTTTTCTGACCCAAAAAATAATATTACTGTTTTTGAATGGGGCAATGGAAAAAAGATTCCAACTATTGAAGAAATTTTGCAATCAGTAAAAACACAGAATATCTACATTACTATTGATGTTGATGGTTTTGACCCGAGCTTTATGCCAGGAACTGGAACTCCTGTCCAAGGTGGATTGGAATGGTGGTATGGTATAGAACTTATAGAAAAATTAATTACAGAGAAGAATTTAATCGGTGCTGATATTGTTGAAGTGTCCCCAATGAAAGATTCAGTACTCACAGAGTATGGTGCC
>JAIOQC010000087.1 GCA_021413565.1 Candidatus Nomurabacteria bacterium | reverse complement strand
TTTATTGCTATTTTTATCTTTATGGGTATTACTATTTTATACTCATATCTTGCCCAAAAACCTGAAGAAATTAAAAAATTGGCAATTTCTGATGTCGCTTCAAATGTAATAATTGGAAGTATAGAGAAAATTGATGTAAATGGTGGGACTGTTGATGTTTACTTCAAAGACAAAACTCATGGTCAAGCTAAAAAAGAAATCGAAAGTTCATTGTCTGAGACACTATTTAACTATGGTGTCACACCAGAGCAATTGGCACTAGCACCAATTACAATAAAAGATGAAACAGGTTTTATGTATTTTCTTTTGAGAATCTTGCCATTTTTGTTGCCAGTTGTAATTATTATATTTTTCATTTGGATGCTTACAAGACAAGTAAAGGGTGCAGGTGTACAGGCATTTACTTTTGGTCAATCAAAAGCTCGTATTACTGATCCGAATGATAAGAATAATAAAGTAACATTCAAGGATGTCGCTGGAGCAAAAGAAGCAAAAGAAGAACTAAAAGAGATTGTTGATTTTCTTCGTAACCCAAAAAAGTTTCTTGATATTGGTGCTCGTATTCCAAAAGGTGTTCTTCTAACTGGTTCACCAGGTACAGGAAAAACACTGTTGGCTCGTGCAGTAGCAGGGGAGGCTGGAGTACCGTTCTTTCACTTGTCAGGCTCTGAATTCGTAGAAATGTTCGTTGGTGTTGGTGCCAGTCGTGTTCGGGATTTATTCAAGATGGCAAAGAAAGCAGCCCCTGCAATTGTATTTATTGATGAAATTGATGCCGTGGGCCGAGTTCGTGGAACTGGTATTGGTGGTGGAAATGATGAAAGAGAACAAACTCTCAATCAAATCCTAGTTGAAATGGATGGCTTTGAGCCCAATGAAAAAGTCATTGTAATGGCTGCAACGAATCGCTCTGATGTTTTAGACCCAGCACTTTTACGCCCAGGTCGTTTCGACAGACGAGTTATTCTTGATTTACCTGACCGTTCTGATCGTGAAGATATACTGACCATTCACTCTATTAAAAAACCTTTTGCTGAAGATGTGAATTTGAAAGTTGTAGCAGAGCGTACACCTGGATTCTCAGGAGCAGATTTATTTTCACTTATGAATGAAGCAGCTATTTTGGCTGCACGAGAAGACCGCAAGAAAGTTGCACAATTTGATTTGATTCGCTCTATTGAGAAAGTAATGATGGGTCCTGAACGCAAGAGTCACTTACTTTCTGTTAAAGAAAAAGAGATTACTGCATACCACGAAGCAGGTCATGCTCTTGTGGCATCTGTTTTGCCATACGCAGACCCAGTTCACAAAGTTTCTATTGTCTCACGTGGACGTGCGGGTGGTTACACATTGAAATTACCACTTGAAGAACGTAAACTTCAAAGTAAAAAAGAATTTCTTGATGATATCGCAATGGCAATGGGAGGTTATGCTGCTGAGCAGTTGGTCTTTGATGATATTACAACAGGCCCATCAAATGATTTACAAGTTGCATCAGGTCTCGCTCGTGCAATGGTAACTCGATGGGGAATGAGTAGTGAGATAGGTCCAGTGGCTCTTGAGTCTGATGGTGGCCGTGCAATGTTTGGTGATAGCAATCACGACAAAGAGATGTCTGATGTAACTGCACAAAAAGTTGGAGCAGAAGTAAAGAAGATTATGGATAATGCACTAGTTGTTGCTAATGGTGTATTAGTTGAACATAGAAAAGTTCTTAATGCGATAGCAAATAAGTTGATTGAAGTGGAGACTCTCGAGCAAGATGAATATAATGCGTTGATTACTGCGCACGGTATTGTTCCAAAAACAAAAAATGCAAAAGTTTAAGAAATAAAATGTTAAAAAATTTCTGGAAATGGTACGAGAGTAAATACACACTAGTCCTTTATGTAACGACTATTCTTTTTCTTGTTCAACTTTTTCATTTATATTGGCTCACAACCGATATTGTATTCTTTAGATTATTTGGGCGTGAATTTTTTTCAGTTAGTAATTTCTGGCAACTAATGATTGCTTTGGCTGATTATACTGAGATACCAGCCATTATTACTGCTTCTATTTTGTATATCCACAATCTACGTTCTGGTGTTAATTGGCGTAGTGTACTGTTTCTTGTTCTAATAAATTCACAGTGGCTACATCTATTTTGGATTACAGATGAAATTATTTACACACAATTCGTCGGTACAGCCCTAGTAACTATTCCTGTGTGGCTTTCTTGGATTGCGATTGGTATAGATTATTTAGAACTCCCTGTTATGGCAGATACTATAGCCAAATCAATACGTATATTGCGGAGGAAGCTTATGTAATATATAGTGTTAGTATTATTCCGCCTTTAGCTCAGTTGGTTAGAGCACAGAGCTTTTAATCACAAATGAGGAGCATATGAGAGTTTACTCTCATAATGTCCGAATGAAGTGATTAGATGATTTGAAAATTTTAAAGTCCGCCTTTAGCTCAGTTGGTTAGAGCACAGAGCTTATACCTCTGGGGTCCTTGGTTCGAATCCAAGAAGGCGGACTTTGAAATAAATCAGATACCTCTGGGGTCCTTGGTTCGAATCCAAGAA
>JAIOQC010000102.1 GCA_021413565.1 Candidatus Nomurabacteria bacterium | reverse complement strand
TACTAAAGCATACTTGGACCCAATGCTCTATTTACCAAAACTACTAGCAAGTGCTGTAAAAAAGGACACACCTAGGGACTAAACACTAATATTTTGATATTGTAAAAAACTTAAAAATATGTAATTATATCAATGCATGTTGTTGAAATAACATTGCCCGAGTGGCGGAACTGGTATACGCGCACGACTTAAAATCGTGTCTCGCAAGGGATGTGGGTTCGATTCCCACCTCGGGCACAATAAAAACGAATGGTTTTTATTATGCCCGAGAGTAAGCAAACTGCTTTGCTTACGAGTGGGAATCGAAAGACTTTTCATTATCTGCTTTGCAGATTGAAAAGTACCCGCGACCGTAGGGCGAGACCCCACCTCGGGCACAATAAAAGCTTCAAGCAAACTATTATGTCAAAATACACTACAACTATCGGTCTTGAAATTCACGCAGAATTAAATACTGCTTCTAAGATGTTTTGTGGTTGTGTGAATAATCCTGACGAAAAGAATCCAAATATGAATATATGTCCAGTATGTATGGCACATCCTGGTACACTTCCTGTTATAAATAAGAAAGCAGTTGAAAGTGTTATTAAAGTAGGATTAGCATTAGGTTCTGATATTGCTGACTTTACTGAATGGGACCGTAAGAATTACTTTTACCCAGATATTCCAAAAGCGTATCAAATCTCACAATATAAATATCCAATCGTTTCGGGTGGTAGTCTCAACGGTATAGATATTACTCGTATACACTTAGAAGAAGACACAGCGAACAATAAACACGATAGGGGTAATTTCTCATTAGTTGATTTTAATCGTGCAGGCGTGCCATTAATGGAGCTTGTAACTGAACCAGTGATTCATTCTGCACGTGAAGCAGGGGATTTTGGTCGTGAATTGCAATTATTGCTTCGATATCTAGGAGTATCTGAGGCTAATATGGAAAAAGGCCAGATGCGTGTTGAATTAAATATTTCAATTTCAGAAGACCCATCAAAACTTGGCACGAAATGTGAAGTTAAAAATATAAATTCATTTAGGTCTGTTGAGCGTGCTGCCGAATATGAAATCAAGAGAATGACAGAGTTGCTCGATGCGAATCGTGGTGACGAAATAGTTCAGGAAACTCGTGGCTGGGATGAAAACAAGCAAGCAACATTCTCACAACGCTCAAAAGAAAATGCTAATGACTATCGATATTTTCCAGACCCTGACTTACCAAAAGCTTATCTTTCAAAAATATTTAATATAGAAGAATTAAAATCAAATTTACCAGAATTGCCAGTCGCAAAGCGTATTCGTTATGCCAATGATTACGGTATTAAAACAGTTGATATTGAAACTTTTATTACTAATATTGAACTGGGTATATGGTTTGAGAAAATCGCAAGCCTTCTAAAAGATAAAGAGAAAGTTCAAGTTGCTACAAATTATATTACATCAGATTATCTTGGTATAAAAAAATCCAATCCAGAAGCAGGACTTCCAAATCCAGAAAACTTTGCTGAATTAATTGATATGATTACAAAGGGTGATATATCATCTCGTACAGCCAAAGATATTCTCGCAATGATAGTAATTAAAGATGAATCTCCTATGAAGATTGCAGAAGAGAAAGACCTAATTCAGAAAAATGATGAGGGCTCGCTTAAAGAAATAGTTCAAAAAGTTATTGATGCGAATCCAGAAATTATTACTATATACAAAGGTGGTAAAGAAAATGCTCTTATGTCACTTGTGGGCCAAGTAATGAAAGCGTCAAATGGTAGTGCTAATCCTGCTCTTGTTCAAAAATTACTAAAAGAATTACTATCTTAAACATGGAAGATAAAATAAAATCTGGACAAATTTATAAGCATTACAAAGGAGACACCTACAAAGTACTTACTCTTGCAAAACATTCAGAGACAGGGGAATGGATGGTCATATATGAAAGATTAACCAATATTATCCACCAAGGATGGAAAATATATGCTCGACCACTAGATATGTTCATTGAAAATGTTGATGTAGAAGGTTATAACGGTCCGCGGTTTACCCTTATTGAAGAATAAGATATAATATCTTATATATGGAAACAAAAAAAATCAGAGTAGCGATAAACGGATTCGGTCGCATTGGTCGTGCATTTTTAAAGATTGCATGGGAAAATCCTGAAATCGAAATTATAGCAGTAAATGACTTAGGCTCAATTGAAAATATGGCATATCTTCTTAAATACGATACTGTCTATCGAACATGGGAGTATGATGTACGCGCTCGTGGTGCAGAAGGTGAAGCACCTTCTGCTGATATTTCTACAGGTACACTTATTATCGAAGGAAAGGGTGATAAACGAGAAGTCATGGTACTTGCGCAAAAAGACCCATCACAACTTGCATGGAAAGATTTAGATATTGATGTTGTTGTAGAATCAACAGGCCTATTTACTGATTATAACAAAGCAAAAGTTCACCTTGATGCTGGTGCAAAAAAAGTTGTCATCTCTGCTCCTGTTTCTGCAAAAACTATGGAGAGTACACCTGCACCAGAAGATATTCGCGGTGAGACAATTCTCCTTGGTGTTAATGAAGATAAATTTGGTACTTGTGATATTACTTCAAATGCATCTTGTACAACAAATGCTGCTTCTCCAATTATTTCAATCTTGCACGAAGCACTTGGTATAGATAAGGCTATTCTTTCAACTACTCACGGGTACACTGCTTCTCAAGCATTAGTTGATGGTCCAAGTAAAAAAGATTTGCGTGAGGGTCGTGCAGCAGCACAAAACATTGTTCCAAGTTCTACAGGAGCCGCTATTGCCGTTACAAAAGCATTCCCAGAACTCGAAGGACTCTTTGATGGTATCTCACTTCGAGTACCAGTCCCAGCAGGTTCAATTGTGGATGTGACATTCATCTCCAAACGACCAACAACAGCAAGTGAAGTAAATGATATATTGAAAAAAGCCGCATCAAGTTCAAAATGGAAGAAATTATTTGCTATCACTGATGAACCTCTGGTTTCAAGCGACATTCTAGGTGAATCTCATGCATCTATTGCAGACCTTGCTATGACTCGTGTTGTTGGAGGTAATCTCGTGAAAGTCCTCGGCTGGTATGATAATGAAATGGGGTATACGCATACGCTCGTAGACCATGTTATTAAGACAGGGAAGACTATTAAATAAACATCTTAAATAATTAGAATTTTTATATTACACATTTGACAAAATGTGTAATATTTGATTTAATAATCAACAATAATATTTGTAACTGCTCCAGCAGATTCTGGATTTGTACATTCAAAAAAGGAAAAACGATGACTGAAAAGATCACGTCAAACCAAGAAAATCGCATTGCCGATCTCGTAAGAGACGCGGTCCGTGCGTTGAGTTTATCGAAACATGAGGCTCAGGAAATAATTAAAGTCGGTGGATATTTACAAGAGCAAGTGAAACCTATCCTAAAAAAACTCGCCATATTGGACAAACGTTTCGGCCCTGCGGTGAATGAGTTCGAGTTCACGGTGCCTGATGATTATGAGCATGACACACAACTCGACACCTTTACAAAGAAGACCAAAATTCTTTCAACCACCCACGAATTCAATGAAGACTTTAGGAGTGAAGATTTTGCAAGAGCAACAACAAGACTTACTCCGGGTAAAACCTATAAGGTGAAAATCTTTCCAGTATTAGAAGAGGCAACAACTAATGATTGTCTAATCTTCCTTGCGAAGCAGAATGCTATACTTGTGAGCGGACAAGGTATCACATTATTACAGACAGAGATGCCAGAAAAGTTTCCAGTAGGTAAGTATACGGTTTCATTCGACCAAAAGGATGCGTTGTGGTTCGATTCCGATGAATATCACAGGGTACCATGTGTATACCGTAACCCCAAGAACAGTGACTGGGAGTTCTGGTTAGATTACTTCGAGGATAATTGGCTCGACTACTACTGCCTATTATGTTTCTCTGAATTATAGTCTTATATCTGCATACCTTTAAAAAGCCCTGATATCAGGGTTTTTTCTCTGTATTGACAGATAGATATAAAGGTGCTATAATATACACAATAAACAAAAGTTTAAACCTTTTAAAAATAGAAATTATGAATCCCGTTCTTTTTGTTATCTGCGTACTCGCAGTAGTGTATTTTACCGTCAAATACATCAATCGCATCATTGCTAAAAAAGATGCAGAAAAAGCACAGAAAAGAGTTAATGAGAATGTCGAATGGCAACTCATGGATGGTCTGAGTGACCTCACCATCAGCGTATTAGCTAAACATTCTGACAAAGAAAAAATAGCCAGTATAGTTTCTTCTAGGATAAATGATTACCTAAGGTTATCTGTTCATCCATACAACCTTTATAATGTTTTTAAAAATCTTGGACTTACTACTGGTGTAAAAAATAATGCTAGCAATAAAGAGATTGAACTTTCTGCTCTCATTCAGCATTATGTGTTGCGAAATGTTGATTCCCATGATTTAGAATGTTGGCAGATCGGCATTTCCAAGGACAGAAAAGAGGGGTATGAAAAACTTAATCATTCATTTTTGTCAAAATGTGAGAAAAATCAATGGATTTGGTCACCCGTGATGAATTAAAAAAAGATTCATCACTAAATTTTAATAAAACCCCATTCGAAAGAATGGGTGTTTTTTATTATATGCTATAATATCAACATGAAAGTATATGTAGGTTCCGACCATGCTGGATTTGAATTAAAAGAAAAACTCAAAGTATACTTGAGTGAACTTGGGCATGAAGTAGAAGACAAAGGTGCATTTCTATTAAACCCTACAGACGATTATCCTGACTTTATCAAAGCAACAGTTGAAGCTGTATCGGCTGATATAAATAGCAAAGGAATTGTTCTTGGTGGCAGTGGTCAAGGCGAAGCCATGGTAGCAAATAAACAAGAAGGCATTCGTGCTACAGAATACTACGGCGGTAATCTTGAAATTGTAAAAGTGTCACGAGAACACAATGATGCAAATGTTTTATCACTTGGTGCACGGTTCATTAATGAAGATGAAGCCAAACAGGCTGTGAGAATCTTCCTTGAAACTCCATTTTCAAATGAAGAACGCCATATAAGACGAATAGAAGAGATGTAAGATATATTCCCTAGAAACTATTTTTTATGACAGAAATAATACCAGCAATACTAGCCAAAGACATCACAGAACTACGCGAGAAAATCGCGCAGATTGCGGGTGTCGCGTCTTTTGTACAGATTGACATGTGCGATGGTAAATTTGTTGATTCTTTTTCATGGCCGATGAGTCCTTATGATAGAAGTAGTGCTGAGGCTATTCTTGATGAAGAAGAAGGTTTACCATTTTGGGATTCTATGGATTTTGAATTTGATTTAATGGTTATACAAGCACATAAACAATTTGAATTCTTTGTTCGTCTTGGTGCCAAAAGAATTATTTTTCATATTGAAGCAGAGGGTGATATTCAAACTTTCAAAGAATTTCTTGAAGGAATTGATATGTATACAAGAGAAAATGTTTCCATTGGTGTTGCATTGAACACTACAACATCTATAGAAGATATTAAGCCTATAATTTCATCAGTAGACTTCATACAATGTATGGGTATTAATCATATTGGTCATCAAGGAGAACCTTTTGACGAAAGAGTCTTGGGGCAAATATCTGCATTGCGAGAATTGTATCCAGAACTTATAATTAGTGTAGATGGTGCAGTCGATATTAATACAGCACCACTACTAGTTGAAGCAGGAGCAAATCGTTTAGTTGTTGGTTCAGCATTAATGCACAGTTATGATGTTAGAGCAACAATGAGAGAGTTAGAGAGTCTATAAATTTGTAATTATTTTAATGGAAACACTTACTGATGCAAAAAATAAAGAGTTAGAGATTAAAGCAAACGATATTCGTATTAGTATTATCGAAATGCTTATTGAAGCAAAAAGTGGTCACACTGCAGGACCTCTTGGTATGGCTGATATATTTACTCTTTTATATTTTCACGCACTCAAGCACGACCCATTGCGTCCAGACTGGCAAGAACGAGACAGGTTAGTCCTTTCTAATGGTCATATCTGTCCAGTTTTGTATGCAACTATGGCTCATGCTGGATATATGCCTATTTCAGAACTTCTAACGCTTAGGAAATTTGGTTCAAGATTACAAGGTCATCCACACCGAGAATTTATGCCATGGCTTGAAAATTCATCAGGCCCACTTGGATCAGGACTCTCACAAGCAGTTGGTATGGCACTTGCAGATCGTATAGACAATACGAATACTACAAGCAAGATTATCTATACTTTACTTTCTGATGGGGAACATGATGAAGGCAATACTTGGGAAGCAATCTTACTTGCAGGTAAAGAAAGATTGCACAATATAATAGCAATCGTTGATAGAAATAATATTCAAATTGATGGCTACACAGAAGATGTAATGCCACTAGGTGACCTTGGTGCAAAATATGAACAATTTGGTTGGCATGTTCAAGAAATTGACGGTCATAATTTCTGGGAAATTAACAATGCAATCTACAAGGCTAAGGCAGTCTACGAAAAACCTTCAGTTATTATTGCTCGTACAATTCCAGGTAAAGGAGTCAAGGAATTTGAGCGTGATTATCGTTGGCATGGTAACCCTCCAGGATTAGGACCAGTTGATAAAATTCCAAAAGATAAACAAGGTGAAGTGGCTCTTCGAGAACTACGCACCCTAGGTGGACAAATAAAGAGTGAGCACGAATAAAATAAATACCTATTTGTAAGTATTTATTTTATTGCTTTTTTCCAAAATACATGTTATAATACACTCAATGAGTAGTACATCAAAAACTGGAAAAGTAATCAGGTGGGTCCTGGTTGTTTTCCTTCTTGTGTTTGTTTCGTTATATTTAAAAGAACAAGGATGGCTTAACACCCC
>JAIOQC010000083.1 GCA_021413565.1 Candidatus Nomurabacteria bacterium | reverse complement strand
GAAACACCCGCTTGTCGTCGCTATAGCGCACGAGTAGTTCGTAATATTAAAATTGGTCCATCCCCAGACTGGATGGTTAAACATTTAGAATCAATCGGACAACGAAGTATCAACAATGTAGTGGATGCAACAAATATTGTGATGTATGATATTGGTCAGCCGACACATGCATTTGACGCTAGAAAAATTACGAATTACGAATTACGGATTACGAGTGCGAAAGAAGGAGAGGAATTGCCGGTTGTTGGACGTGATGGTATTGTGGCTAAACTCAAAGAAAGTGATGTTGTAATCAGAAGCGGAGATAAAACTCTTGCGCTTGGTGGTGTAAAAGGTGGGTTAGATTCTGGAATCACAGAAGACACAACAGATATTGTGATTGAAGTTGCAAACTTTGACCCTACTGCTGTTCGTAAAACTGCTCGACGATTGAATCTGCTTTCTGACTCAGCAAAGCGATTTGAGAATGATTTGTCACCGACACTCTGTGATAAAGCAATGTTTGAATTATCAGCACTGCTCACAGAATTATTCCCTGAGGCTATTTTTGAAGATATTGTAAATATTTACCCAATAGTACAAGAAAAAAGAAAACTTTCTTTTTCTGTGTCTGATATAAAAAACAAACTTGGTCTTGAAATTCCTCAGTCTGAAATTGAAAAGATTTTAATGAACTATGAATTTTTGTATACGAAACAAGGAGATATATACATGATTGAAGTACCAGATTTGAGACTCGACCTTGAGAATTCTATTGATATGGTTGAAGAAATTGGCCGTGTGTACGGTTACGATAAAGTAGTGCCTGTATTACCAAAACTTGATTTCGTGCCACAAGAAAATGCTACATATATACAAATAAAATTAGTAAGAGATATACTTGTGAGAACAGGACATAGAGAAGTGATGACATATTCATTTACAAATACTGGTGATGTTGAAGTGCTCGCTTCTGCAAGTGATAAGAAATTCCTAAGAACTAATCTTACAGATGGAATAAAGAAATCATATGAAATGAATAAACTCAATCTTCCTGTTCTTGGAGGAAATGAAGTAAAGATTTTTGAAATTGGAACTGTATTTAAAAATGGAAGTGAAAAAATCCACGTTGTGTATGCTAATAAAAAAGAAGTGAAAGAAATGACACTTGAGGAATTTCTCGCTTCACGGGAATCCGATTTTTCGGGTCCTCGGGTTGGTTCACCAGACCACGAAAAATCGGATTCCCGTTTCGCTTCTGATGAAGCCAATTCTTATTTTAAGATGTGGAGTATTTATCCATTTATTGCTCGTGATATAGCAGTTTGGGTTCCTGATTCTGTTACATCGGAAAGTTTAAAAGAAATCTACAGAGAATTTGGCACAGAATTACTTCAAGGTGAACCAGTATTGTTTGATTCATTCACAAAAGAGGGAAGAACATCGTATGCTTTTCGTTTAATCTTCCAATCTTATGACTGTACTCTAACAGACGAAGAGATAAGTGTGATTATGGCAAATATTACTGATAAACTTTCATCACTTGAGTACACTGTACGCTAAAGAAAAAGATTAAAAAAGTTATAAACATATTTTATTAAAAAAATACGATAAAAATCGTATTTTTTTAATATGCTTATGATATAATATATGTGTAATTTATGCTTAAAAAGGTAATTTTATTCTTTAAGACAATTTTGAATGCCTTACGGCCTAGATTTTCTTTTCATTTCGTA
>JAIOQC010000082.1 GCA_021413565.1 Candidatus Nomurabacteria bacterium | reverse complement strand
TCTCTCTGCGTCTCGCATCTAAAGCACCCATCAGATTCCTGAAGAGACTGCTAAATGAATACAAAAATATGATAATCAACGGTAAAAAAATAAGAGATGAAATATTACAACAAGTAAAACAAGGCGTATCAGAATTATCTTTCTCGCCGTTTTTTTGTGATATTCTAGTTGGAACAGATTTGGTTTCTTCACAATATGTGCGAATGAAAGGGAAGACTGCCGAATCTGTTGGTATAAAATTTCGCTCTGCAGAATTTCCTGAATCCATCACAACCGAAGAATTAATTGAACAAATCCAGAATCTAAATCGTGTGCCATACATGTGTGGAATCATTATCCAATTGCCATTGCCAGCACATATAGATCGTAATCTTGTGTTGAATGCCATAGACCCTAAACTTGATGTGGATTGTTTAGGTAGTGTAACAAGTGCAAAGTTCTACAATAATGAAAGTAGTATAGAATTTCCAACTGCTAGTGCCTGCATGAAAGTGCTTGATTCTATTGATGTAGATTTGTCTGGTAAAAATATTGTTGTATTAGGACAAGGGAATCTAGTTGGTCGTCCTGTAGCACATTTGCTTCGGAAAAGGGGATTTAGTGTTGTAACAGTAAACAGTAAAACAGAAAATATTGAAATGCTGATGTCTGGTGCGGATGTAATTATTTCTGGAATGGGTCATGGCAAGTTTATAACTGGCGACAAAATTAAAAGTGGTGCAATTGTGATTGATGCTGGGACTTCTGAGGAAAATGGTGCTGTTGTAGGGGATGTTGATTTAGATTCTGTGGTGTCTGTTGCGTCTTTTGTCTCACCAACACCTGGTGGAGTAGGCCCTGTGACAATTGCAACCCTACTAGATAATGTTTTACAAGTAGCCAAGAAAATATAATATGAATATTTCAATCTTTTATTTTTTTAATAGTTTCGCATCTGTTAGTTTATGGCAAGACAGAATTATCTGGTTTTTAGCAGAACCACTTATTTATATTATGATTGCCTTAGCCGTAATTTTTATTTTTTATTATTATAAATTATATAATCTGAAATCTTTATATAATTCCCTGATAAATAATTGGAAAGAAATTATCTACATACCAGTGACAACTGTACTTGGTTGGTTTATGGCCAAGATTCTAAAAGAATTAATCCAGACCGATAGACCCTTTACAATACTCAATGATATTAATGTTCTTTTTATTGAAAGTGGGCACGCTTTTCCATCTGGTCATTCAGCAACGATTTCTGCATTAGCTTTTGCTATTTTCTTTAAAAACAAAAAACTTGGATATATATTTATGCTTGTAGGTTTGCTCATTGGTATGGCTCGAATAGCTTCTGGGGTGCATTTTCCTATTGATATTATAGGCGGATATCTACTCGGTTTCTTGGTTGCTTTTTTTGCTAAAAGTCTATAAAATAAGCCTATTATGTGGAAAACAAGAATTACAGCGTTACTTATACTCTTGCTAGGAGCAGGAATCGGTTTTTTCGTTTATCAATCAGAAATGGCTAGTAGAGCCCTAGTTGCAGGTCAAAATGCAAAAGGTCTAGCAAATTATCCTTTTAAATTAGGCTTAGATTTGTCAGGTGGTACACACCTTGTTTATCGTGCGGATGTTTCTAAAATAGAATCAGGTAAATTGACTGATTCAATGAATGCATTACGTGATGTTATTGAGAGACGTGTAAATGCTTTCGGCATTGGGGAACCAATCGTTCAAGTTGAAAATGGTGGTTTTACAAATGCAGGAGAACAACGTCTTATTGTAGATTTGCCTGGAATTACAGATACAGCCAAGGCTGTTGAAATGATTGGTCAGACACCTTTACTTCAATTTAAAACAGAAGGCACAGGTCCAATTCAAGCTGTTGTTAGTAAAGACGGTACAGTTACAATTGATCCAAATGATAAATATCAAGACACAGAACTCACTGGTAGTTTGCTAGAAAGAGCAACATTAGATTTTGATTCAACAACAAATGAACCTATTGTTACTTTGCAATTTAACTCTGAAGGCTCAATTTTGTTTGAGAAAATTACTAGAGAAAATATTGGCAAAACTGTTGCAATCTTTTTGGACGGAACACCAATCTCAACACCTGTAGTTAATAGTGCAATTTCTGGTGGACAAGCTCAAATCTCAGGTAATTTCCAAACACAAGAAGCAAAACTTCTTGTTGGACGATTAAATTCAGGTGCATTGCCTGTGCCGATTGAACTTATCTCTACAGAAACTATTGGTGGCTCATTGGGTATTGCTGCCGCACATGCTGGTGTGAAAGCTGGGTTGATTGGATTCTTGGCTATCGCATTGTTCTTGATTATTTGGTATCGTTTGCCAGGTATTATTGCTGTCGTTGCACTTTCTATTTATGTAGCATTGATGCTCGCTATATTTAAATTGCTTCCAGTTACTCTTACTGCCGCAGGTATCGCTGCTTTTATTATCTCCATTGGTATTGCTGTTGATGCGAATGTGCTTATCTTTGAGCGTATCAAAGAAGAACTTCGTTCTGGACGCAATATCACAGATTCAACAAAGAATGGTTTCTCTCGTGCATGGTTATCAATACGAGATTCAAATGTTTCTAGTATGATTACTGCTGTAATTCTATTCTGGTTTGGGACATCTCTAATTAAAGGATTTGCACTAACATTCCTAATCGGTGTATTAGTTTCAATGATTTCTGCAATCTTCGTAACACGCATATTCCTCTCAACACTCAATATGCAAAAGACAACAAAGTTTACTAATTTTTTATTCGGGTCTGGATTTAGTTCAGCTCGTCATCAAAAATAATTTTATGTTCATAATTAAACACAAAAAAATATTTGTTATTATTTCAGCGGTCTTAGTAGGTTTGTCTCTTGTATCAATTGGTTACTTCGGCTTGAAACTTGGTATTGATTTCAAAGGAGGTTCACTCACTCAGATTCAATATACTGACGCTCGTCCAGACCAAAGTGTCATTGAGGGACAATTGTTACCACTTGAGTTGGGTGAAATGCTAATTCAACCAACTGGTACAGATAGTTACAGTATTAAAACTCGTGCTATAAATG
>JAIOQC010000096.1 GCA_021413565.1 Candidatus Nomurabacteria bacterium | reverse complement strand
TCAAAGAATTACATAGTACTGGTCAGCCAGTACTCATTGGTACTGTCTCTATCGAGAAAAATGAATTGCTCTCTGCATATCTCACACAAGCAGGTGTTCCTCATACAGTTCTCAACGCAAAGAATCACGAAAGAGAAGGTGAGATTGTCGCGAATGCTGGACGAAAGAGTGCAGTAACTGTTGCTACAAACATGGCTGGACGAGGAGTTGATATTAAACTCGGTGGTGTACCGTTTGAAATGGAGCATTTTGATGAAGTTAAGGCTCTTGGTGGTTTATTTGTTCTCGGAACAGAGCGTCACGAAGCTCGTCGTATTGATAATCAGCTTCGTGGTCGTGCTGGTCGCCAAGGAGATCCAGGTGCGACTCAATTCTTTGTGTCACTTGAAGATGATTTGATGCGTATATTCGGTTCAGACCGTATCAAAAGCATGATGGGCAGATTTGGTATTCCAGAAGATCAGCCAATTGATAATCGATTTATCTCAAGTACTCTCGAGGGTGCTCAAGCAAAGATTGAAGGATTCCACTTTGATGCTCGTAAGCACACTTTAGAATATGATAATGTTCTGAATCATCAACGCAAGATTATCTATGGCCGTCGTCGGACAATGCTCACTGGAACTTATGACGACTTAGAGGCTTTTCTTGAAGACCTCACAAAATCATATCCAGACCTTAGTGAGACAATCACACAGAAGCGTGCAGCCGTGGGGGATACAGCATTCTTTGAGACAACTCGTCGGATTGTTTTACATACAACTGACTCATTATGGGTAGAACATCTAGAAACTATGGAATATACTCGTTCGTCTGTAAATTTGCGTGCCTATGGTCAAAGAGAGCCATTGATTGAGTATAAGAAAGAAGGCTTACGATTGTTCAAAGAAATGGAGACATTCTTTCGGGAGCAAGTTGCTTCATTGATTACAACTATGAATGTTGATGGCATAGAAGCACCAATTCAATTATCACAAGCAATACCTGAGCTAATCTTGAGTGCACCAGATGATAGTGGTAATAGCCCAAGTGTAAGCAAGCAAGAGCCAAAAATTGGTCGCAATGACCCCTGTCATTGTGGTTCTGGCAAGAAATTCAAGAATTGTCATGGTAAAGATGAATATTTAAATTGTAACTTTCTATAAGTCTGGCAAGTCTTTTGCATGACCGTCGAGTAAGGGATTTATCTCATATATCATTGTAAAATAAGGATATTTATAAGACATATTTATATTTATGTCAAAAATAGGCAAATATCCCTATTTTAAAGGCTAATAAGACAATACAATAGCCTTGTCTGTCAAGCACTAATTCACAAAAAACCCTTATATAATAAGGGTTTTTTGCATTTGACGATAGGTAAATTAGTGTTATAACTATTGACTTTATTTATCCTTTATGCTATTATATTTGAGTCCAAGTATGTTGTCATCTATTGATTATATACAAGGGCTTTTTTGTTTACGATATATTTTTGATTCGTCGAAAAGAATATCTCTGCAAAACGTTTGGCGAGTCGTAATCGCTAACTATGAATAAACAAATAACACGGTTCTTACAGTCGGTTGTTGCGTTGCCTATGTTGGCTCTCTCAACACCTTTAATCGGAATTCCAACGATTTCAGTACCAACTGTAATCCAAAATATAAGTAAAGCGGAAGATGTCTCTGTGATAACAACACCAGAAGATGAACTCCGCCAAGAGCAAGCCCAAGCCATAGATTCATACTTTGCCTCAATCAATTCACCTTTAGAAGGTTACGGAATGAAATTCGTTAAAGAAGCAGAGAAGAATGATATCGACTGGAGACTTCTACCAGCTATTGCAATGCGTGAAAGTACTGGCGGTAAGCAAGCATGTAAAAAAGTTCCAAACAGTGTGTTTGGATATGGATCATGTAAAATGAGTTTCAAATCAATTGATCATTCAATTGAAATTGTATCTACTAGTTTAGGTGGTAATAATCCTAAATCTGCTCATTACTATGACGGTAAGACTACAACTCAAATATTGAGAAAGTATAATTCTGTCATTCCAAACTATCCCCGTCACCATTGCGTTCGGTTACTTTGCCTTGCAATGCGATAATGACATCATTAGTTATGAATTCACGATGTTTTTCAAATAAACTTGAAAATATTACTGCATCAATTGACCCTGTATAGTCTGAAATTTTAATAAAAGCCATCCGGTCACCCTTTTTAGTATTAATAATTCTTACATCATCAATAATAGCAGCGATAGTCACACTCATGCCGACTTTCACATCTTTTTTTACTTTTGATATTAATGTGCCAAACTTTTCAATCTTTTCTTTATAAGCATCGAGTGGGTGACCAGAGATATATAGACCGAGGAGTTCTTTTTCCCAAGTTAATTTCTCAAGCATCGTTGCTTTAGACATTTCTTTTAAGACTAATTTTGTTTCAATACCACCAATGCTACCAAAGAGAGAGTCTTGATTACTTACTGTCTTTGTTTCTTTGTTGAAGGCCAAGAGTGTTTCTAAGTTGCCTATGATATCATTGCGGTCTCCAAAATCATCCATAGCACCAGATTTGGCTAGTGCTTCAACTGATTTCTTGTTTAGGTTCTTGTGGTTGATACGCTCAAAGAAATCTGCGAGTGATTTGAAATTACCAGTTTTGGAGTTTTCTGAGATAGATTTTTTGCGTTCCTCAATGATGGCATCTGCAATATCTGTGCCTAGATTCTTTGTTGTATATAATCCAAAACGAATTGTGCGACCTTGTGTTTGTTCTGAACCAACAACAACAGTAAAGCCACCGAAACTTTCATTGATATTTGGTGGTAGAACATTAATACCCATTTTCTGACACTCATGAACAATTTCAGCGACTTTATCTATGTCACCTGATTCAGCGGTCATGATGGCACTCATGTATTCAACAGGGAAGTTGGCTTTCATATAAGCAGTCTGATATGCAACTCGCCCATAACTCGCAGAGTGAGCTTTGTTGAAACCGTAAGCCGCGAATGGCTCGATTTGATTCCATAATTCTGTGGCCTTTTTAAGTGGCCAACCACTGTGTTCAATAGCACCATTAATAAAGTGGTCTTTTTGTTGAGCCATTTCTTCTGGAATTTTCTTTCCAACAGCCTTACGGAATTTATCAGCCTCACCCCAACTGTAACCAGCAATATTAATCGCAATTAAGAGCAAGTCATCTTGGTAAACTAGCACACCATATGTTTGTTTTAAGATTGGCTCAAGTGCTGGGTCTAAATATTTAATTAGTTTTGGATTATGTTTGCGTTCAATATACATTGGAATAAATTGAATTGGACCTGGGCGATAAAGTGCCACCATCGCATTGATATCATGAATAGTTGTCGGCTTGAGTTCTTTTAAATAGTGAGTCATACCAGAACCATTTAATTGGAAAAGTCCCATTGTTTCTCCACGAGCCAATAGTTCAAAAGTTTTCTTGTCGTCAATTGGAATAAGGTCAAGGTCAATATCTACATTGTGTAACTTCTTGACCATTTTAATTGCATCCGCAAGAATGGCTAAGTTGCGAATACCCAAGAAATCAAATTTTGGCAATCCAGCATCTTCAATACTGTACATATCATACTGAGTAATCATATTGCCACTTTTATTGTCTGATTTGGGGTCAAATTGAATTGGAGAGAATTCATAAAGTGGTCGCGGTGCAATCACCACTCCAGCAGCATGGACAGAGATGTGTCGCACACAACCCTCCATCTTTTTTGCTAAATCAATTATTTTTTTAGTGTCGGCTTCTTTTGTGTAAGCTTCTTTGAGTTCTGGTACGAGTTTGATGGCGTGATCAATAGTCATAGCCGTGCCTTGAGAGCCTAATGGAATCATACTTGAGATGCGGTCTCCAACTGTATATGGATAACCAAGTGCGCGTGCAACATCACGAACTGAACCTTTTGCCATCATTGTTCCAAAAGTTCCAATTTGAGCCACTTTGTCTGCTCCGTATTTTTCTTTAGCATATCCAATAATTTCATCACGACGATTATCGGCAAAGTCCATATCAATATCAGGTAGTGATGGACGCTCAGGGTTGAGGAATCGTTCGAAAGGCAATTTGTATTCTAATGGGTCAACATTTGTAATACCCAATAAATATGTAGTGAGTGAACCTGCGACAGACCCTCGAATATTTGTTAAAATTCCATTTTTGCGTGCGTATTGCAACAAATCTCCAACTACTAGAAAGTATGTTGGATATCCTTTTTGTTTAATAATACCAAGTTCGTATTCTAATCTCTCAAGATAAATAGGTGATTGAGGTAATTTACGAAATTCAAAACCAGCATAGGCTTGTTCTTTGAGCATGGCATCAGCGGTTGTGCCTTCTGGTATTGGAAAATCAGGGAAGTAAGCTTTACCTAATTCCAAATCGTATTCTTCACACAAATCAGCAACCATTTTAGTATTACTAACAGATTCTGGAGCATCTTTAAAGAATTCACGAGCAGTTTTTTCATCTATTAATGAGAAATCATCCTCAGAGAATTCAAATTTACCAGCAGTACCATCTGAACCAGTATTTACTTGCAGTAGTGTGTGGTGAGCTTCGTGGTCATCGTGACATGGATAATGCGAATCTTGTGCTGCGACACACGGTATGTTGAATTTCTTTCCAAGAGCAATAATACCGTCACGAAGTTTTTTGTCTCCTTCGATATGTGGGTGTGAATGGATTTCTAAAAAGTAATTTTCTTTACCAAATATTTCTTGATGTTCATGGATTAACATCTCAGCCCTTTCGTGATTATTTGCCAATACTGCTTGAGAGAGTTGGCTACCCATACATCCAGATAAGCAAATAATACCCTCATGAAATTCTCGGAGGATTTCTTTGTCCATTCTTGGTTTGTAGTAGTAACCTTCAAGGTTTGCAATTGTCACTAAACGCATCAGGTTCTTGTATCCTTGGAGATTACGGGCCAGAAGTGTGAGGTGATAGCGTTTATTATCAATACCAGGTTCTTTGTCTTTTCGCCCACGCTCGGCAATATAGGCTTCTACTC
>JAIOQC010000080.1 GCA_021413565.1 Candidatus Nomurabacteria bacterium | reverse complement strand
AATTTTCTTGAAGTCATTTGGATGACATTAGACAAAGAAGTTGCAAATAAAGGAAAAGCAATAATTGGAAGAAGTAATACTGTATCTGTAAGAAAAGCGACAGTTGATAATGTAACTGTTAATCCAATCATACCAGTTTCTCCCATATAAAAACGTGCTGGCGGTATATTAAACCATAGAAATGCCAAGATTCCTCCAGTTACAACAGCACAGAATGCTGCCAAATCGATTTGATTGTTGAAAAATGAGATAAGTGTGTATGCCATAAAAATAGAAGCAAGTACTCCACCTGAGAGCCCATCTACACCATCAATTACACTCGAAGACCAAACTGCTAGCATTGTAATTATAAAAAATGGAATAAATAAATAGCCCAGATGAATAAATCCATACCATGGAATATATAAATCAGATATACCGAGTTTTGCAAAAAACCACCAACTAATACTTAAACCTAATATAAGAATAATACTAATTTTTATATAGCGTAATTTTATTGGATCAGTTGCCCAAAAACCTTTACCAAAAATCTGCAGAAAATCATCAGCGAGACCAATAAGTGATGCCATAATAAGAGTAAAAAGTGGCAAAAGTGTTTGATTTCGACTAATAAAATATAATTTATTAGAAATAGTATTTGGAAAGAAGAAATTCCAAAATCCTAATATAAAAATAGTAATAATTACAGAGAGCCAGATAATCATCCCGCCAGTTCGAGGTGTTGATAATTCAGATTGCTCGTCGTGTATTTTACTAAATACTTTTTGACCCAAATTATCAATTCGAGAAGCCTTACGCCACATCTTGTATTTATAAAAATAATGAGTCGCAACAGGTGTCAATAATAATCCAACAATAAAAGTAATAGTTGCTGGTAAGAAAATTTTTAGTGCATTAGTCATTTGTAGTTTGATTAATTACTTCTTGTAATTGAGCCATAACTGCTTCTTGGTTAGGCAATTCATTAATAGAACTAATACCCATGTAAGTCAGAGTTTCAAAAGTTGGTTTATATAATATTTTTCTATTATCTTTATTGTCATTTGAACGCTCAATCAATCCTCGAACGAGCAAATTTCTTAATATAAAACTAGAGTTCACACCACGAATATAATCAATCTCATTACGAGTAATACCATTTTTATATAATACAATCGATAGTGTCTCCAGAGATGCTTTGGAAAGTTCTTTTGTAATTTCATCTTTACGAATTGATTCAATAAGAGAACTTAATTGTGCTGTTACTCCTAACACAACTCTATTATCCTTGCGAACAAGGACAATTCCACGTCCTTGTAAAGAAACACTCAATTTAACAAGTGCTTGTTCTATTTCATCAATACTCACACTGAAAATCTCAGCCAGTTTATTAACTGTTACATCTTCACCTTTATAAAAAAGTAATCCTTCAATTTTTGATTCTAGTTCCATAATAAATAATTATAAATTATTCCCTATTTCTCCACAGGTCTGACCTGTGGAAACCTGTTTATTAATCTCAATGTCTTCAAAAGAATTATTTTGAATCACATCAATAAGCCCTTCTCTAACCAATTCTAACATAGCCAAAAATGAAACGATAACATGCACCTTAGCTTCAGCATCTGTTTGAGCACCATGACTGGTTGCAAATTGCCGAAATGACATATTCATAGCATTTTGAATCCTATCTGTTAGACTCATTATCATCTCATCAATATTGATTACCTTCTTAACTTCTATTTCTGGTAATTTTGCTTCTTCTTTTGGTAGAGATGTTAGTACATCGCCAATTGCCTTACTCATACTTGAAACTGTTATATTCTCATCAGCTGAGAAAAGTGGATCACTCCAGACTCTCTCTACAGGAAAGAATATGATTTGTGTACCGAAGATATTTTTAATATCAATACTTGCAGTTTTAATTATTTGGTATAGTTTAAGTCTTGATTCAAGGTCGCTAATCTTCTCTTCTTCGTCTTCAGTTAATTCTAAATTAGGTAATAAAGATTTTGATTTAATTAAAATTAAAGTAGCAGCAATTAAGACAAAGTAAGATATATCAGAAATACGCTTACTTGGCTCTTTTTCTGATATATATTTTATATGAGCAATATATTCATTTGTGACTACTGCTAATGATATTTCATTAACAAAAAGTTTTCGTTGCTCAATGAGCGTTAATAGAAGTTCTAATGGACCCTCAAAAGAGCCAGAACGAACAGTATATACTGATGTAGTATTTTCTTGTGGCATTATTTTTTGATTTTATTGGCAATATCTTCTAACCACACATCATCCGCACGTTTATAATCATTCGAAGAAAGATATCCTTCATATTTCTCAAAAAATTTGTCTGGAGTATTTGTATTTTTTACCCAAATGTCAGATTTGGTACCATGCATTGGAAAAAGTTTGGCATGTACATGATTAACTCCAAACCCTTCAAAAATCATTCCAGTTCTTCCAACATCTTCCAACTTTTCATCAAGCAACTTCCCTACTTTTTTGGAAGCTAGAACTAAGTTTGTTAAAACTTCATCAGGTAAATCAAAAGCATAACTATCATGATGCTCTTTTGTAATAACAACAGAAACACCAGGAGTATTGGGAAAGATACTCAGAAAGGCTAGATGCTTTTCATCTTCCCAGATTTTGAATGCTGGTGCTTCATTTTTTACAATTTTACAAAAGATACAGTCGTTCATAATTAATATCCATCATTATTTAACTTTTCATCAATACGATTCATATCTCTTGGAAACATAGATGCTTCACGAATATTCTTCAATCCTAAAATCTGCATAGTCATACGTTCAGAACCAAAGGCAAAACCACCTTCGGGTGGTACACCATACTTAAAAGCTTCTAAGAACATTTTAATTTTATCTGGGTCCATATTCCAAATTTTTACATGTTCTAGTAATTGCTTGTAATCATTTATTCGGCGTCCACCAGAAAGCCACTCAACTCCTCTACACAAAAGATCCATACCTTCGTTTACTTCAGGATTTTGTTCACTTGGATATACATAAAAAGGTTTCTGACGTGTTGGGTAACCATGAATAAAGACAAAGTCTGAACCTGTTTCTTCTTTAATTATTTCACAAATTTCTCTTTCATCTTGAGGGTTTGTATCCTTATCTCCACGAACATCACGACCAAATTTTTCAAAAATCTTTTCTTGAACTTCAGCAAGTGATAGTGTTGGAGTTTTGTCAATCATTACTGGTAAAGTTGCTCCCACTAAATCTAAGTGTTGTTTATTTTTAATTTCAACTTGTTTAAGTATATATCTAACAGTACTCTCAGCCATATCTCGAACATCTAACCATGAATCAATAAAAGCCATTTCTGCATCCAAAGAAACAATTTCAGTTATATGCCTTGTCGTTGAAGATGGTTCAGCACGAAAAACTTTGTTTACAGAAAAACATCTTTCAAATGCTGACATTACTATTTGCTTATAAAGTTGTGGTGATTGACTTAAGTATGCTTTTTTATCAAAATATCCAACTTGAAAAACTTCAGCCCCACCTTCAGCTGTGGCTGGTGTAATTGCTGGTGCTTGAAATTCAAAAAACATATTTTGTTTCATAAATTCTCTAAATGAATCAATAATTGTTTCTTGAACCTTAAAAACAGCCTGAATCTTTTCTTGGCGAAGTACCAATGAACGATTATCTAATTCTGCAGTTAATTCAAGATTATAACCATCATTAGACATATCAAATGGTAATGGTGCTGCTTGTGACAAAACCTCTATCCCAATAATTTCAAGTTCAATTTCGCCGTTTAAAACACCTGCTTTAATATTTTTTTCTGGACGTTGGTTTACAATACCGGTTATTTTCAAAACCCATTCAGTCCGAACTTCTTTTACTTGCTCAATGGCTGAGACGTGATTTGGTAAAACAACACATTGAACCTTGCCTGACATATCACGCATATCCATAAATACGAGCTTACCTTGGTCGCGTCGAACATCAACCCAGCCTGCAATAGTGACTTCTTGTCCGACAAAATTCTTTAAATCTTTTATGTATGTTCTGTTTATCATATAATTTCTTACTTAGTAATAAAGAATCTTAATGTTCAATCATTCTAGCCAAAAGTTCTGTTGGGTAACCGATTATAAATGTCAGTAAAACTAGTATCCAATAAAACGGAGCGAAAGCAAAGTATATAACCTTATCTTTTTTCCACATTGAACTACAAGAAATGAGATGAAGTATTTCATATTAATTAGCAACTCCTACATTTTTTCTAATAAGTCTCATCTTCTCTGTCGTGTCATTTCTTGCTCGCAATGCACCATCTTTGAGAATATCTATAACTTTATCTTGATTATTTTCATAAAACTTTCTCTTCTCTCGCATTGGCGTAATAAAAGATATTATCTCAGACAAAAGCATATCTTTGGATTCTTTATAACCCATACCACCAGAAATATATGAATTACGTAAATTTTCCAGTGCTTCTCCTTGCAAGAATAGTTTGTGCATTGCAAATATATTACACATTTCAGGGTCTTTTGATTCTTCTGGGCTTTTAGAATCAGTAACAATGCTCATAACAGCTTTTTTAATTTCTTCGTCAGTGCCAAAAAGTGGAATAGTATTTCCGTAACTCTTGGACATTTTTCGTCCATCAGTTCCTGGTACAATTGCAACAGATTCAATTATCAATGGTTCTGGTAATTTAAAAGTTTCTCCAAAAATATTATTAAACTTCAATGCTGTATCACGAGCATATTCAATATGTTGTTTTTGGTCTGCACCAACAGCCACAACATCAGCATCTGCAATTAAAATATCAGCAGCCATTAATAATGGGTATACAAATAACCCTACATTTATTTCTTTGGCTTTCATGTGGGCATCTTTATAAGCAACTGCACGCTCAAGGTATGGTACTTGGGTTATACAATTAAAATACCAAGTAAGTTCAGTAACTTCAGGTAAATCTGACTGTTTGAAAATGACGACTTTCTGAGGGTCTAGTCCACATGCCAGATAATCCATTGCTATTTCAAGTGTACCCGCAGACAATTTATTTTTGTCTTGCACAGTTGTAAGTGCGTGTAAATCAACAATGATAATTTTACTATCATAAGTATCCTGCAAATCAACAAATTGTTTTAATGCCCCAAAATAATTACCAATATGTAGTCTGCCAGACGGTTGAATTCCTGAAACAAGTACCTTTTTCATCCCAAATGAAATTTTACACTATGTATTATGTAAAATATTGAGTTAGTCATAAATAATTATGCCTGTCGTAATGTTGTATAAGTAAAATCTTATACAAAACAGGTATAACCTATATAGTACCAAAAAACATATAGTTTTGCACATTTTATCCCCTAAGTTGTTCAAAAAGTCATGTTTCAGTCAAATCAACTAGCGTGCTACAATAGCACTTATGGCAGATAAAAAAATGAATCTTCGAATCCCCCCTCAAAATCTCGACTCTGAAAAAGCAGTACTTGGCTCTATTATGCTTCGTCCTGGAGCACTACATGAAATCAGTGATATTGTTAATGCTGATTCTTTTTATGTTTCTAGGCACTCCGAAATATACAAAATAATGCTAGAACTATCTGGCAAAGGTGAACCTATTGATATTCTTTCTGTTTCTTCTAAATTAACAGAAAGAGGTTTGATTGACTCTGTAGGTGGTGCAGGTTATCTAAGTGAACTTGCAAATGCTGTTCCTGCTTCAACAAATATTAAACATTATGCTGAAATTGTTGGTAAAAAACATTTATTACGAAAAGTAATCGAAGCTGGAACTGATATTTCTGAACTTGGTTTCCGTGAAGATGTTGAAGATGTTTTTGAAATACTTGACCAAGCAGAAAAACGCATGATGGGTGTTAATAATAATACTGCTCGACATGCTTTCGTGTCATTGGCTGAAAGTCTACCTGAGGCTTGGGATCGTCTGGCTAAACTACATGAAAATAAAGGAGAACTCCGTGGTGTCTCCACTGGTTTTCGTGATTTGGACCAATACCTATCAGGTTTACAGAAATCTGACCTAATTATTCTCGCTGCTCGACCATCTATGGGTAAAACAACACTTGCTCTTGATATTGCTCGTCAAGCAGCACTCAAACAAGGCACACCAACAGTTATATTTTCCCTAGAAATGAGTACTCAACAACTTGTCGACCGTATGCTTGCTGCTGAATCTCGAGTAAATGCTTGGAGTTTAAGAACTGGTAACTTGCAAGCTGAAAATGAATTCTCAAAAATTCGTGATTCATTAGACAGATTATCCAAGGCGCCTATCTTTGTTGATGATATGGCTGGTAATTCTATTATTCGCATGCGTTCAGTTTGTCGTCGTATTCGTGCTGAAAATGGTATTGGCCTAATTATTGTTGATTACTTGCAATTAATGTCTACTTCAAAAAATTATGACAGCATGGTCAACCAAGTTACTGAGATTTCTCGTTCACTCAAAGCATTGGCAAAAGAATTTGATGTGCCAGTAATTGCATTGTCACAGCTTTCTCGTGCAGTTGAAGCTCGTGGAGGTAGACCAAGACTCTCTGACTTGCGTGACTCTGGATCCATCGAACAAGATGCTGACGTAGTTATGTTTATTCACCGTGAAGATAAGGGCAAGGATGAGTCCGAAAGAACAAATATTGCCGAGATACTGATTGAAAAACACCGAAATGGTCCGGTTGGTAAAGTTGATTTATATTTTGATGACAAAACTACTTCTTTCTTAAATATAGAAAAGAGCAATCTAAGTTCTTTTGATTCACCTGCAAGTTCTGGTGTTGATGTATTTTAAATATGAACCCCATAGATCAATTAGCAAAAATATTTAAAGAATTTCCTGGAATTGGCGAGCGTCAAGCGAAGCGTTTTGTTTATTTTCTGCTTCACAAGAATCCAATATATGTCAAAGAACTTGGTGATAGCATTCTTGCACTTAAAAATAGCATCACCTTATGCCCTTCTTGTTTCTTATTTTTCCAAGGCAATAAAGATGATTTATGTACGACTTGCCAAAATACAGCTACCGACAAAAGCCTACTTCTAATTGTAGAGAAAGATGCTGATTTTGAAAGTGTAAAAAAGAGTAAAACTTACAATGGTATGTATTTTATATTGGGTGGATTAGTACCAATCGTAACAAAAGAAACACCAAGTTTTGTACGCACAAAAGAATTGCTTAAAACAATAGAAGAAAGAGCCACAAAGAATAATCTAACCGAAGTAGTCTTGGCATTATCATTGTCTCCTCAAGGAGAAAATACAGATATGTACCTAAGAGAGATAATTAACCCACTTCAAACTAAATACTCTTTTCGAGTTGTATCTTTGGGACGAGGACTCTCCACCGGCACTGAACTTGAGTATTCAGATAGCGAAACTATCAAGAACGCACTCCAAAACCGCTCATAGTAATCTATTCTATAATTCTATAGAATTATAGAATAGATTACAGTCTTTCATAATAAAAAATAACCCTAGGCAATGCCTAGGGTTATTTTTTATTTGATTGCTGAGATTTTAACTTCTATAAATGGCTGTCTGTGACCATTGCGTTTTAGGTAGCGAGACTTTTGTTTGAATTTAACAACTTTGACAGTCTTACCACGGCCTGCTTTTTGGAATAGTGATTCTACCTTTGCTTCAGTGATATAAGGAGAGCCAATTGTAGTATCTTCTCCATTGTCTACTAGTAGAACTTTATCAAAAACGATTTTATCGCCTAGAGTAAATTCACCTTCTAGTTTCTCAATCTTAAGAATATCACCAACGGCGACTTTATATTGCTTTCCGCCTGTTTCAATAACAGCGAATTCTGTAGCATCCTTTGTCTTTTTTGTAGTTTTCTTGGCAGTTACCATAGGACATATACTACACAAAAACTTTGAAAAATGCAAGGGAGAGGCTATACTTAGCAAATATATGGCATTAGAACTATACAATTCCCTATCACACAAGAAAGAACTATTCGAACCATTAGACCCTAATCAAGTCAGTTTATACACATGCGGGCCTACAGTTTACAACTATCCTCATATTGGCAATTACCGTGCTTATGTCTTTGTAGATACCCTAAAACGCTACCTAAAACACGAAAAATACAATGTTTTACATGTAATGAATATTACCGATGTGGATGACAAAATTATTCGTGATTCTCAAATACAAGGCAAGACTTTGCATGAATTTACTGAATTTTATACTGAGGCTTTTTATAAAGATATTGAAATGCTCAATATTATGAAAGCTGATATATACACTAAGGCAACAGATTATATACCTCAAATGCTCAGTATGATTGAGACTCTTATAAAAAAAGGTTACGCCTACAAAGCCGAGGATAACTCAGTTTATTTTGATATTCACAAAGATAAAGAATACGGCAAACTTTCTCAAATCAATGTTTCGGAATTAAAAAATAATGCTGACGGTAGATTAATCAAGGATGAATATGAAAAAGAAAACGCTCAAGATTTTGCGCTTTGGAAATCTTGGACAGAATCTGATGGTGACATCTTTTGGGAGACAAGCTTAGGAAAAGGACGCCCTGGTTGGCACATTGAATGCTCTGCTATGAGTATAGATAAATTAGGTGAGAGTATAGATATCCATACTGGTGGTGTTGATTTGATATTCCCTCATCATGAAAATGAGATTGCTCAATCAGAATGTTCAACTGGTAAAGATTTTGTGAAATACTGGATGCACAATGAACACCTCTTAGTAGATGGTGCTAAAATGTCCAAATCAGTTGGCAATTTTTATACACTACGAAATTTAATAGAAAAGGATATCAGTCCTCTTGCTTTTCGCTACTGGTTATATACTGGTCATTACCGAACAAGAGTAAACTTTACGATTGAAGCGGTTATTGGATCATCTAAAGCGCTTACACGCTTGTATGATGCCTACAAAGCCCTAGGTGATGTTATTGGTACTGTAAATACACAATATGCTCAACAATTAAAAGACGCTATGGATGACGATTTAAACACTTCTAAAGGTATCGCTTTAATTTGGGAATTATTAAAAGATAATAATTTAACACCAGAAGATAAGAAAGCCACCTTATTAGATTTTGATAATGTTTTTGGCTTTAATTTAAGTAACTTAAAAGAATTAGATATTCCAGAAGATGTTAAACAATTGGCTGAGAATCGCGAAACTGCTCGACTAAATAAAGATTGGAATAAAAGTGACGAAATAAGAATGAAAATCCAAGAATTGGGCTACGAAGTAAAAGATACTGAATCAGGCCCTGTAATATCAAAATTATAGATAGTAGTAAAACTATCTTTACCTCATTTTACGCTATAGCGTAAAATGAGGTAAAGATGTGTGCTTAAAAAATAATTATTTTATAGCATCAAGTTCAAAACCAAATGTTGAACCTTTGTTTAATCCTTCTGATTCAATAAATACAGTTCCCTTGTGAGCCACAACAATTTCTTTGGCTAGATACAATCCCAACCCTGAACCAGTTGTATTCATTCGAGCGCCATCTCCACGAGCAAATTTTTGGAACAATGAATCTTTAATTTCTTTTGTCATACCCATACCAGTATCTTTGACACGGAATAATATTTTATTAGATTCGCGTTTTACAGATACATCAATTTGACCTTCTTTTGTATACTTAATAGAATTATCAATAAAATTCAATATTACTTGTCGAAGTTTTTCTTTGTCACCATTTACCATATAACCCTTGTTATCATCACAAGTAAAAGACATTTTCAATCCACGTTTTTCGGCTGTGATAGATAAATCTTTTACCATATCATTTGTAATTTCTGCGATTGAAAAAGGTGCCATTTCATATTTCATTCCACCAGATTCAATCTTTGAAACACTTAGGAAATCTTCAACAATCTTTGTTAAGTTTTGGGCAGATTGAAACACTCTATCAATAGCATCTTTGGCTTCTTTGTTTATCTCACCAAAATCACCATCTAATACCATCGAAGCATAACCTTTAATTGCAGTTAATGGACTTCTTAGTTGATGTGAGGCAAGCGACAAGAACTCCGTCTTTAATTTATCAAGGTCTTTAAGTTTATCATTGGCTATCAAAAGTTGTTCAGAAAGTATTTCCAATTGTTCTCTTTGTTTAACCTCTTGTTGAACACTTCTAATTAGAACACGTCCAAGCAACCAAACACACAAAAGTGTAAAGGCAACAACTAATTTCACATTTTCAATATTTCTAATAAAAGCAATAACCAAAACAAGTAAACCAAGACCCACAACAAGTACCTGAGCACCCAGAAGTTTTGTATTGAATGCTTTATATTTAACAATCAAGTAAGCCAAAAATCCAGACAATATTGGCATACCAAATAAACCAATCTGTGCGAGTGTCCAGTTTTCTGTCAGACTTCCAATAAGATTACCTGATACGAAACTTATCAAAAATAGAACCACACCAACAGTAATCAGGGTAATTTGTTTTTTCATTTCTAGTGTTGCTTTTACGTATTTTTTAATAACATAAAATAGAATCCAGAAAGAATATACTATTTCAATAAAATAAACATAGTAAGTAGCAAGTAATCCTTCAACTGGCTCTCGGAAGCAATTTGTTAAATCGAACCCTACAAGTGCGTACTGAGTTGGCAGTAAAACAATGACTGGTAATAATAAAGAAAAGATTGTAATCTTTTTGCCAACACTAATATCTTTCTTTTCAATATAAACATCAATGAAATATAAACATAATGCATATATCAATGGCTCAATAATAAGTATTGCAGACCAAAAGAACATTATAAGTGCTGGTTTTTCATTCGCCCAAAGAATTAAATCAAATAAGACCCACAATGAAAATGTCATCATGATAAAGAACAATACTTGGTTGACTATATTCTTCCTGTCTTTAGACAAAACAAAAACTCCAACTAGAACAGATATAATTAGTGCTAGAAAATGAGAATAATAAATTAAGGCACCAAACACATTATCTGAGAAAATCAACATCCTTGAGGCGTCCCATTGGCACAAATTAACAAATGTCTGAATTGATGTTTCCATATTTTATTCTTCTAATGATTCATTAAATAATACTTCATCGGTTATTGTTTCAAAATCGTTAAGAACAACATATTTATAATACGTTATTGCTAGAGATATTGATATAAAAACTATCAGTAGAACGAAAAATATTTTAGATTTCTTGTTTGTCATATAAATCCTATTATATACTGAAATCTTTCATAATAAAATCAACCCACTGCTTCTGCATATCTTTTTCATTTTCAAAATTAGATTGCTTGAAACGATTATAGATACTCTTGAAATATTTAGGTATATAATTTGCGTATTTTTTAAAGATATTTTCTGGTAAAAATTGAATTGATTTGATAATTTTTCTACAATTCTTTGAGCC
>JAIOQC010000079.1 GCA_021413565.1 Candidatus Nomurabacteria bacterium | reverse complement strand
GAAGAAGTTTTGATGGAACAGAACACTAAGATAGAATATGACAATTTGGTTGAACAAGCAAAAGAGCTAACTGCTCAGTGTAAAGTACAAAAAGTTGTAAACCCAGAAACAGGGGAAATCTATACTGGACCACAAGAAGTTAAAGATAATCCATACTATCAAGGCAAGAAAAAAAGTATTTCTAGTGTCTTAGGTAGTCAAAAGACTATTCAAGAGAAAATAGAAGAATGTAATAGTATATATGCATCTATTTCATCCCAAAATACACCATATTCAAGTCCATATGATTACTCTAATACAAATATTGATGCAATTCACGAAGCAGACCGAGCAAAATGCATGCAAGATGCTTACAATACCGACACAACCACGCAAGTAGACTATACAGACTCATACCTAGGGTCATTAAACTTCGAATACTGGACACCTAGTAGACCTCAGAAAACAAGTGAGCCATACAAGACTTTTGAAGATCAGTTCAGTATTTGGTAAAAACGAGATTTAAAGTAAAAAAATTGGTATAATAATCGTGTGAAAAAGATTTTATCCTATATCTTAATTGCGTTTGTTGTCGTGAATTTATTCGCGCCACTTAGCGTGGGGATAAATCAAAATAAAATAACTCTAGAGAAAAATGTTGCAAATGCAGAAGGTATTGTACTTACAACAGATGTAAGTAAAACTAATACTTCAATCACAGTAATTGTAAAAGCAAAGTGGGATAAGGGTTGGTTCGTACCATTTGTAACTGACAGTGGAGTGCTTGTAACACTTTCAGGAGGAGGACTTGCAACACCACAATCAAAAGAAGTTAAACTCGAATATGATGGAACTTTAAATGATACTCAAGAAGGATCTGTGATTTTTTCTGGACTAACCCCAGATACAACTTTCACAGTAGAGTCACAAGCAAGGCAAATAGACAAACTCAGTTTAAAGTGGGGTATTATACCTGTTGCTGATTTTAATGGTTTATGGACTATCACACCTGAAGCCATCACAGCTGGTATCGACAATGGAATCTTTGCTGAAGCAAAGAATACGCTTACAGACAAAACACTCCCTACTAACCAAACAGGCAGTGTTATGTCAAATAGACAAGTAGCAGATTCTGAAGTTGTTGATGGTATGCCTGATTGTAGCACTGGCACCCTTTCATTTAGTATGTCTGGTTGCATAGCACAAGGGTTATACTATCTAATCTTCATGCCAACATCTTTCATATTCGCTCTAGCAGGTAACTTCTTTGATTTTACATTTGCTTATTCAGTCAATGACGCATCGTATCGTTCAACCTTTGTTGTACAAGGATTGGGAGTTGTGCGAGATTTATGTAACATGTTCTTTATCTTTGTGCTTCTGTATGTAGCATTCAAGACAATACTAGGATTAAATGTTTCAAAAACAAAAGAAATGATTATAAATGTCATTATCATTGGAATAATGATTAACTTCAGCCTATTCGCAACCCAATTAATTATTGATGCATCAAATATATTGGCTCGAGTATTTTATAATTCAAATGTTATTAAAATCAAAATTAGTGATAATGCAGGCAATGGTGTAACAGAGAAAACAACAGAAGTTGGACCAAATGGTGAGATTCAACTCTCTGCTGCATTAGTCAATAAAGTTAACCCTCAAAACCTTATCATAAATGCAAATCAGGTTGGCAGTATACCTGACAAAGGTGGACAAACAAATAATGACACTCCAAAAGGTGGAGTTACAACTGGAACATTTATTCTAGTTACACTACTAGCAAGTGCAGTAAACATTATTGGGCTCATTGTATTTATTTCAGTCGGACTTATATTTGTTGCTCGAGTGATTGGATTGTGGATGGCAATGATTTTCGCCCCATTAGCATTCTTTAGTTATACTGTTCCAGACATGCAGGGTATGAACATGGTTGGATGGAAACATTGGTGGCCAGAAACCTTAAAATTAGCAGTTCTGGCACCTATTTTTATATTTTTCTTATATCTAATTCTCAAATTCTTAGAAACAGGACTTGGATTACCATCTGCCAATGATACGGGTAGTGGTATTAGTTTTGTAATATCCATAATCATACCGTTTGTATTTATAATGGCACTTTTGTGGAAAGCAAAGGATATTGCCAAAACACTCTCTGGCTCTATGGGTCAAACAATCACAGGGGGAATTGCTGCAGTTGGAGGAT
>JAIOQC010000078.1 GCA_021413565.1 Candidatus Nomurabacteria bacterium | reverse complement strand
ATAGTACATTTTTTTTATAATTACTAGAGCATCTTTCTTTGCATATCGGAGATTATAAATAGATCTTTGGTGTTGTGCTTTTGAAATATGTCCACAAAAATCTAAATCAATACCCGCTTTCGGGGGTTTTGTATTGAAATTATTATTCTTCGCTTGATGAAGCTTCTTCTGATTCAGCTTTTGAGAGAGTAACACTCTTGAGACGCTTCTTAACTTCCTTAACCGCCTTTGTACGAATGTAATAAAGTTTACTTCGGCGAGTTTTTGATTTTCTTAGAATTTCTATCTTATCAACATTAGGAGAAAAAAGTGGGAAAATACGCTCTACACCAACACCACTTGCGACTTTTCTAATTGTAAAAGTGGCTCCACTTTCTGTGCCATGTTTTCGAGAAAGAACTAGACCTTCAAATGCTTGAAGACGAGTCTTACCCTTTTCTTGAATCTTGCTCCAGACACGAACAGTGTCTCCAGCCTTAAAATCAAGGTTTTTTCGTGATGCCTGCTCTACAGGAGTAAATTGTATTTTCGTTATTTCCATAGCGCCTACTTTATCATATATGGGTATTTTAAGCAATCCCAGCCTATTTTACCTTTGGTAAATAAGTCTTAATAGCCTTTTTGAAATCCATTGGAAATGGTGATTCAACTGTCTTTAATTCTCCGCTTGGTAAACGAAATGTAATAGAATAAGCATGTAAAGCAAGCCTCTTCATGCCGAGTGAATAATCCTTTACCCCACGATAAAGAGGATCAGAAACAACAGGATGATTAATATATCTCATGTGAACACGAATCTGATGTGTTCGACCAGTTTTTGGATAAGCTTCAATATATGAAAATTGATGTTCTGTGTCAGGTTTTGTTTTAGGATTTTCTATGTCAGAAAATCTTTCTAAAACTACATACTCAGTTAAAGCATCACGTAATGGTAGACGAGCACCACGACCAGCAGTCCACATACGAATGTCACGAGGACTACGACCTATTGGCACATTGATGACTCCCCTTTTACCAGTGGCAAGTGAAGCCTTTGGATCTGGAACATATCCATATACAAACGCACGATAAACTTTTTTGATTGTATGACTTTGGAATTGCTCTTTCAAAAATTCAAAAGTTTTTTGATTACGAGCTACAATTAAAACACCTGAGGTTTCTTTATCTAAACGGTGCACAATTCCAGGTCGTGGAATTTTAATCTTTTTTCCACCAGCAACTTCAACCTCCATAGGCTCACCAACATTTTTGAGTGTTGGATAATTTTCAATAATAAAACTAGACACACTATCTTCGTCTAGTGTTCTCACATCAGCATGTACAGCAAGTCCTGCGGGCTTATCAAGCACGATAATATTCTTGTCTTCAAATAGAACTTTTATTTTCATAAGTAATGTTAACACAAATAAGGAATGAGCAGTCCCGCGAGTACGCGTATCTAAACTTAAAGATATCGTGTCAGGAGTATCTCCCCCAACGGGGGCGGGTACTTTTCTAACTTTGTAACCAAAGTACAGAAAAGTCTTTCGATTCCTGCACGCAACTGAAGCAGTTCAGTTGCTCGAGGGCACATCCAAAACACTTAAGTGTTTTTGATGTGCCCTCGGCAGGAATCGAACCTGCAATAACGGCTTAGAAGTCCGCAGTTATATCCATTTAACTACAAGGGCAGAAATACTTGGGGTCACACATACGGGAAAATCCCATATATGTTATTTTTCCGTATGTGCGCGATGCAAGACTCGAACTTGCGACCTTCCCAGTGTAAATGGGTTGCTCTACCAACTGAGCTAATCGCGCATAATTACTTTTTACTAAAAACACACTACTTACAATACTTGGGTTCAATACCTACCAAGACAGCATAATCGCGCATAATTACTTTTTAACATAATCATGCACAAATCGAATATTACCATATTCTAGACATATTTCAACCTTTACAAACTAGGGTCAATTCTTGAACTTGAATTATTCTTAATACTATCTTGCATTGCTTTTCTTTCTTGTAATGAATCTGTGACATTTTTCAGTGTCTTTTCCTTGATTATATTTACAGGGATATCAACAGTTTTATTTATTTGAAATATTTGTTCATTTTTAATTTCATATAATAAATAAAAACTAAAAATAATTAAACATACGAATACTCCTGAAAAAAATTGAAGTAACAATATCCAATGTTTATGAGGATTAATCCCATTTTTAAAACTATGTGGGATTTGATTTATATTAAGTTTTGATAAAAAATTAAACATTATATTATGAACTTAAAACATTAAAAGAAATGTCTGCTTGCCAACTTGATGTGACACCAGGAATACCATTAGAATCAGTTGGTGCTATGTCTTTATTCAAATACATAGACACAATACTAATAATATAATCATCTTTCTCAAGCATTGCTAGTGTTTGTACCACATCTTCAAAAGTACCTCGAACAGATATCATAACCTTGATAGTATTTGGTACCGATGGAGATATTTCAACATTCTTAACTATCAATTCTGTTTTATTGTTTAACCCAAACTCTTCAAGATAATCTACGTATTTATTAATATGAGCTGAATCAACAAAGTGTTTATCTATAATACCAGATACGGATTGAACCTCATTGAGTTTTTTATTTAGTATTGTTGCATTGTCTTTCTCTGCCATTTTATTTTCCAACACAGAAAGGATATTTGATGAATGTTGATTTTTATTACGAATAACACGCAAGAAAAAAACAAAAGAGCCGACACAGATGATGACAGAGAGGATAGATAGTATCAATATGAAAGTGGTATGATTTTTTTGCATATTATTTCATCTTAATGGTTATAGTAAAATTAATATCTGACTTCTTGATGAAATTTGATATTGGCAAATTAACTTCAGTAAAATTTGGGTTAGTCTCTAGACTTGATTTGAGCGCAGATAATGCATCACGACTCCGTGCCTTGCCATGAACTTCCAACACTCTGGTGGTTAAACTTGTTTGTCCATACAAAATCTGAGAAAAGATAATACCCTGCGTCTTGCTTGCTAATAAATTGTCTATAACTTTTTCATAAACTGGGTACTCTGATGATTGTGAGCGAGATAGTAATACTAATTTGTTGTTTATATTAGTAATTGTTTTATCCAAATTACGTGTAGCAATTTCCGGATTTTCTAAATTAAAAGACTCTAGTCTTTGCTCTGATAAATTAGATTTTGATATTGAAAAGAAATATGATGGGAACAAAAGAACAGTTGCCAGCAAACCAGACAATGCTATTAGAGAAAACAGTACCGACAGAAATCTCATATGATACTCACGACGCAAAGCTGATTTTTGCTCTTTAGGCAAAACGCTCAAAATAGATTTAGAGCCATAATTATAATCTGCCAATGCTAAGCCTAAGACAGTCACATAGCCTAAAGACTCTTGAAGAGACATGTCAGGAACAGAGACACTCATGCTTGATATATTGGACCATGCATTCGCATGTTCTACTTTAACACCCATGCTTGATTGTAAGTATTCAGCCAAACCGGACAAATTCGCATCTCCACCACAGAGAATGATTCTATCGATGTCTCTTGATGCACCACTCTCACTATGAGTTTTCCAATAAACATAATGTTTATTTATTTCATCACGCAACACAGAAATACCATTTAAAATGACCGGAAATATTTCATTAACATCCGAATCCCCTCCTAATCCATAAGATAATTTCATCTCCTCTGCTTTCTCTTGCGTAAGAGAAAAATTCTTAGCAATCATACTCGTAAGGTTGTTACCTCCAATATCTAAAGTAGTAGTAAAAGAAACAAGTTCATTTTGCAAAATTGATATTCCTGTTCGTGCTTCACCAAAGTCTACAATCATAACACTGCTATTGTCACCTTTTGGCACAACAGCACGAGCGATTGCCTGTGCTTCAAGCTCAAAAGACAAAGGTACTAAACCTGCTTGTTCAAAAGCAGAAAGATAATTTTCTACAGTTATAGTTGCAATAGCAACAACTTCAACAATTTTTGTAGTTGGTGTGCTAGAAATAACAACGTAGTCAAAAATAACATCAAAAGCCGACAATGGTATATGTTCTTCTATTTGCAAAAGAATAGCATCTCGCAAGTCACTACCACTTATTTCTGGGATAGAGAGAGTAAATAGATACATCTGCTCTTCAGGCAATGAAACTCTAACAAAATGTAAACGCTCACGCTCTTTTAAATTTTTAAGAATAGCAACCAGTTTTTGTTCATCTTGAATTTTACCAGAGTCGATTACACCAACTGGTATTTTCTCATGCCCAAACCTTCCCAAACGCAACCCCTGTTGTGTCGGCAAAAGTTCTCCATACTTAATGGATTGATCCGAAATATCTAATGCGCAAGAATTCATCGCAAGATATGATGGGGTTGGAAAATAGCGACTATATGATTGCTTCATGTTCTTTTATTATACGCTACAGAGAGCCTAGATAAAAGACTAATTGGATTTATTTCTCATCAATTGTAATCCTTTTGAAAATACAGGTAGTAAAGATATTGCAATAATAATCAAAATGATAGGTAAAATGTATTTATCAGGATTAGCAATTAATCCACCCAAAAGATATCCAAGTGACAGTAAACTAACTACCCACAAAATACCACCTATAACATTATAAATAATAAATGATTTATAATTCATGTTTCCGAGTCCAGCTGCAATAGGAGCAAAAGTACGAACGATGGGTACAAAGCGTGCAATAATAAGAGTATATTTGCCATGCTTTTCATAAAACTGCTCAGTTTGGGTCATGTATTTTTTTTTGAAAAATCTACCATCAGTCTGAAAGAATCGTCTGCCAAATTTCTTGCCACTAAAATAACCAACACTATCACCTAAAATTGCAAAGAATATACAACCAATTATAAGTACATAAATATTAAAGATACCCTGAGAAGCAAAAATCCCAGCAATAAACAAAAGAGAATCTCCTGGGAGGAAAAATCCAAAGAAAAGTCCTGATTCAGCAAAAATAATCAGGAATATACCTACCAGCCCTACAGTTTTAATAAGAATTTCAGGGTCAAACATATATTATCTAACCTTACTGCCAACAGGAACAATTCCTTCTGGCACAAGAAACACAGGTGCACCATCTACACCGTCAACAGCCATCAACATTCCATTTGATTCAAAACCTTTAATCTTTCTTGGTTCAAGATTCACAATATATAAAACTTGTTTGCCAATTAATTTTTCATACTCTGGATAAAATTCACGAATACCAGAAATAATTTGTCGCAACACGGATTCCCCTGCTTCATTTTTATCACCAAAATCTATTTGGCAACGCAAGAGTTTGTCTGTCTCGGGCACCGGTTCAATTTCTCGAATAGTTCCGATTCTAATATCCATCTTTTTAAATTCTTCGTAAGTTACATATTCCATAATTTATTTATACCATTAAATTAATCATTTCATCATATACAAATAAGTATATGTGATTTAAATTATTTTTGATTCTTTTTATCCAAATATCTTTGAAGAATCAAAGCAGCAGCAGATGCGTCAGCAGGGGCAACTGCTTGCTTTGCAGTCTTACGAGCATTATTACTTTCTTTACCCTCTCTTCCACGAGCCTCGATTGTCGTCATGAATTCCATCTGAAAATAAACTGGCAAATCAAGTTCAGCTTCTAAGTTATGTTTAAATTCTTCAATACTGCCCATTATTTTATTTGGATTGCCTGACAAATCCCTTGACTCACCTAAAACAATTGCAGTTACTTCTTCTTGCCCACATATATTGTGGATAGTATCAAGAAGTTCCATATTGTTTGGAAGTATTTTATAAGGGAAAGCCATAGTACCTCCATCATCTGAGATGGAAAGACCCACACGCTTACTACCATAATCAATTCCAAGATGTCTCATTATTATAATGTATCATAATTGCGGTAAAAAGGTATTTCTGCTATGATTCGCCTATGGAAGCAGTACTTAAAAATGGTTTATGGGTTTTTACACTTATAATTCTTATTATTTGGGTTCTCTTTTGGAAAGGTTACGCTCTTTGGACATCAGCTCGTTTGGGTCAGAAACGCTGGTTCATAGCATTAGCAATTCTAAATACATTTGGACTTCTTGATATATACTATATATTCTATATCGCAAAGAAAAATCCAAAAAGTATCCGTGATGCTTTCAAGACGAAAATTTAAATAATACGGAGGTGTAATTACAATAGAATACATACGGAGGTGTGGCTATGAAATGTGAACTGCTTCACATTTCATCTGATCCTGAATTCTTCAAAATTCAGGATTGGCGATGGAAGCGAAAGCGACCAGCCAAAAGGTAGGGTCCGAGAGGACACGAAGCCACACCTACAATAGAATACATACGGAGGTGTGGCTGAGTGGTTGAAGGCACTTGTCTTGAAAACAAGAGATCGTTTACGCGGTCCGTGAGTTCGAATCTCACCGCCTCCGCAAAAAAAAAGAAAACCCGAAAGGGTTTTTCTTTTTTTGCGGAGGCGAGCACGACATCTGCATGTCGTGCGTGTGAGATTCGAAAGACTTTTCTGTCATTTGTTTACAAATGTAGAAAAGTATCTGGCTATGTAGTAGCCGAAAAGCGTACTCGCGGTCTCACCGTCTATGTGAGGTTCGAAACATGTACTCATGGTCTCACCACCCACCACAGAAAAATCCTAATTGTTTTTTCACAACTAGTTCATATCCATAGATTCAGGCATGCTCATAGAATCTTCAATTTTCTTAAACACACTAGGATTCTCGTCTCCTGTCACTTCAAGTACCGCCCAAGCTCCTTTATTCATTCGTGCAAGTGCATGATCTACGAGTAAATATTTGCCAGGAACATCAACAGTAAACTCTACAATTGAGGCTCCACCTGGAAGTACGGCTGTTGCTTGTGTATTGTGCTCCATTGCACCACCTATGCTTGCATTTGGATAAACCGTATCAAATATTTCACCAATTATATGAAAAGAAGAAATAAGATTCACACCACCATTACCGACATATATTCGTATTTTGTCGCCAACTTTTGCTTGCATCCTAGGTGCAGTCTCTATCTTGCCATTAAAAGTAACATAATTAGGATGACCAAGGAGTAAAGCATCAGAATCAAACGCAACTAATCCTTTTCTGCCAAGTTGACCCATAGTATATAGTTCACCTTGCATGATGTAGAATTCTTTATCAACTTTCGTAAAACCTTCTTTTGGGTCAACTAAAATCATGCCATATTGTCCGTGTGAATTGTGTGTAGACACATTCGGCATAGCACAGTGATATATATATAAACCTGGGCTCAATGCCTTCCATTGAAAAGTTTTTGTCTCCCCTGGTGCTACATGAGTAACCGATGCTCCACCACCTGGACCAGTTACAGCATGAAGGTCTATATTGTGATCATGCAAACTTGAAGGATCATTCGTTAGTGTTAGTTCTACTGTATCACCCTCACGAATACGAAGCATCGGACCAGGAACTTGTTTGTTGTATGTCCAATAATTAAAATAAATACCAGGTGATATCTCTGATATTACTTCTTG
>JAIOQC010000086.1 GCA_021413565.1 Candidatus Nomurabacteria bacterium | reverse complement strand
TTGAAAAAAGCACTTGACCATATTGACCGTGTTATTTCTGTGATTCGTGCTTCAAAAGATACAGCAACTGCAAAATTGAATTTGATGAAAGAATTCAAATTCTCTGATTTGCAAGCAACAGCGATTTTGGAAATGAAACTTCAGAAACTTGCAGGTCTTGAACGCAAGAATGTGGAACTTGAATTAAAAGAGAAACAAGAATTAATCAAAGAACTCGAAGCACTTCTAGCAAGTCCAAAGAAAATGCTAAAGGTTATCGGCCAAGAACTCACAGATATTCGTACTAAATACCAAGATGTTCGACGCACACGCATTATCAAGGGTGGTGTGAAAGCCATCAATGAAGAAGATTTGATTCCTGAAAAAGAATCAGTGCTGGTGTTCACCAAGGGTGGATATGTAAAGCGTACTGATCCGAGTGAATACAGAACTCAGAAGCGTGGAGGTGTGGGTGTAATTGATATTGAGCCAAAAGAAGAAGACTTCGTGACTATGCTAGTTTCTACTAATACTCACAGCGATTTATTATTCTTTACTAATCGTGGTAAGGCTTATCAAATCAAAATGTATGATATTCCTGAGGGAAAGCGTGCAACTAAAGGTAAGTCTATAATGAACTTCTTGTCACTTGAGGGTGATGAGAGAGTGACTTCAATATTGCCAATTGATAAAGAAATGAAAAAGACTGTTGAGCATCTAATGATGGTTACTATGCAAGGTGTTGTAAAGAAAGTTTCAGCTGAGAGTTTCAAAGATGTTCGCCGAAGTGGTTTGATTGCAATCAAATTAGACAAAGGGGATGAACTTCAAGCAGTTTTGGCTGTTGCAAAATCTGATGATGTGATGCTTGCTACAACACTCGGTCAATCAATTCGATTCAAAGAAAGTGATGTTCGTGAAATGGGACGTGCTGCTGGTGGTGTTCGCGCAATGAAACTTGCTAAAGGTGACTTTATTATTGGTGTGGATAATATTGCCAAAGGGGCAACGGATTTGACACTATTAACTGTGTCAGCAAATGGCCTAGGTAAAAAGACTAGTATTAAAGAATACAAAACTCAAAAGCGTGGCGGTTCAGGTATTAAGACTGCGAAAGTAACTCCAAAAACTGGTAAATTAATTGTGGCAAAAATGATTGCTGATGAACATGAAATTATTGCTGTTTCTCAAAAAGGTCAAGTGATTCGTGTTGATTTGGCATCTATCCCAACATTGGGTCGTCAAACACAAGGTGTGACTGTGATGAAAATGCGTGCTGGTGATGGTATTGCTTCTATTACCTGTTTGTAGGATTAGTAGTAAATGAGGATGAAATAAAATACATGGGCGACAAAGTCGCCCATGTATTTTATTTTTATGTAATTCTGTCCAGATACTATTTCTACTTACTACATATATGATATAATAATTATATGTTTTTAAACCCTCAACAATGCATTGCACAACTTGGATTACGAGAAGGAATGCGTGTCGCTGACTTTGGTGCTGGTACTGGAATATATACACAAGCGATAAGCAAGGCAGTGGGACACACTGGTCGTGTGTATGCTATTGAAGTCCAGAAAAATTTTGTTAAGAAACTTGAAACTGATATCAAAGAACACGGACTATTAAATGTTTCGTGTATTTGGGGTGATATTGAAAGACAAGGTGGTACTAAAATCACAGATGAAAGTATGGATGCAGTAGTAGTTGCCAATGTATTATTTCAATCTGAAGACAAATTAGGAATCGTTGACGAAGTCAAGAGAGTTTTAAAGAAAACTGGAAAAGTTTTGGTGATTGATTGGTCAGATTCATTTGGACATATGGGTCCTACACCTAGTTATGTTGTGACACAAAAAATGGCCAGAGATTTATTTGAGAAAAGAGGTTTCAGATATGTTGAAAGTATTTCCACAGGTGCACATCATTATGGTATAATTTTAGAACATGAATAATTTTCAAACAATTCTTACTGCTGTCTTTCTTGCATTCTTTGTTTTTGCTGTTTTGATATTCTCTGGAATGTTGAAAATTGGTAATAGTAGTAGTAAATCCGCTGGTTCTCTAAAAGGTAAAGTCGTAATTTGGGGAACATTTGAAAGTCCTGAAATTACTAGAGTGTTTGAAGATGCCACAACAGCAAATCGTGAACTCATAGTGACTTATGTTCGTAAACAAAAAGCGACTTATCAACAAGATTTAATCGAAGCAATGGCTGTTGGCAAGGGTCCTGATTTATTCTTTATTACACCTGATATGGTGGTTAAAAACGAAGAATTGATTTACAAGATTCCATACACAAGTTACCCTGAAAAAACATTTCGTGATTCATTTATTGATGGTGCTGATGTTTACTTAACAACAGATGGTATTATTGGTTTTCCTGTGGTTGTTGACCCATTGGTAATGTATTACAACAAAGACTTGCTTGCCAACGAAGGACTATCAACTCCACCTACAACATGGGATGAAGTAATGAATTGGGCACCTACACTAACTAAAAAGAAAGACGACGGCACAATACTACAAAGTATGATTGCTCTTGGTCAATATCAAAATGTTACAAATGCAAAAGACATTATTGCAACCTTACTCCTGCAAAATAATAATTCAATTATAAAAAGAACAGAAACAGGCTACAGTTCAGTACTTGAAGGTGATACTGCTTCAACCGCAGAGCGTGTGTTGAATTTCTTTGTTCAATTCTCTAATCCATCCAATCCTGCATATTCATGGAATCGTGCAATACCTAATTCTGTAAATATGTTTACAGGAGGGAAGTTGGTATTTTACCTAGGACATGCAAGTGAATTATTTAAAATTCAATCTGTGAATCCTAATTTGAGTTTCGATGTGACATCTATGCCACAAGCGTCAAATACATCTACAAAAAGAACTTACTCTGATATTTATGCAATTTCAGTTAATAAAAAATCAGCCAATGTGACAGCAGCATTTGGATTGGCTGGTTTAATGAGTACTGGGGAAACTGCAAGTAATTTTGCTTCTACTGTGTCTTTACCACCTGCATCACGAGCACTTTTGGCTTCAAAGCCAAAAGACCCATATTTATTTACATTCTTCAATCAAGCGATTATTTCAAGAACATGGCTTGATCCAAATAGCACTGTAACTGATTCTATATTTAGTGAATTAGTTGAAAATGTTTTGTCTAATAGATTATCAATAAGTGACGCTCTTGCAAAAGCACAAGGCCAACTTGATATTGCAAGTAAGAAATAAAATGAAAAATAAAATACTTGCCAATATTATTGCCCTCGTAATTATCATAAGTCCTATGGTGTCTTTCTCTGCTGGTATTATTCCAGATTGCAATCGTGGCACATCCGTAAACGCTGATCAGACTGGTTTGGGTAATGCTTGTGATTTTAATTATTTTATGTTGCTAATTAACAATATTATTACTTTCTTATTGTTTACTATTGCAACCCCGCTTGTTGCCCTTATTGTTTGCTATGTTGGATTCCTGTTTCTAACTGGTGGTGGTAATCCTGAGAATCGTAGTAAAGCCAAGAGAATATTACAGAATGTAATATTTGGTTATGTAATAGGATTAGCGGCATGGCTGATAGTCAAAACAATTCTGAACCTTGTTGGCTTTGATTCGAAAGAAGCTTATTTAGAATATTAATAATTTAAGAAATATATGATTTTGTATAAAAATAAAAATTTAAGTTTACTGTCTAGAATATCAATGTATGCTTTTGTATTTGTGGTGGCTTTTAGTTTGTTTGCACCGATGCAATTTGCAAATGCAGCAAACGGTGATGCAAATATTCCATCGGGTGGGGACAAGAATACAGGTGTGACTATCAATACAGGCATCAAGAATCCACTTGGTAAATCAATCTCTGACATACCAACATTTATTCAAACAATACTCGGTTTCGTGCTTCTAGTTGGAGTGCCAATCATCGTACTTGCGATTATTTATGCTGGTTTCTTATTTGTGACTGCCCAAGGTAATTCCGAGAAACTTACTATGGCCAAGACAACCCTTTTGTATACTTTAATTGGTGCGGCATTATTACTAGGTTCATTTGTAATAGCCAAGGCAATCAAGGGAACGGTCGACCAGATTAGTAATTCAGAAAAAGCTAAATAATATATGGAAGGAACAATTCAAAATACAGTGGATACTTGTGCAACAATTAGCTTAGATACTTTAGGTAATTTAGTTAAATGGGCTAGCTGTACATTAATTAAAACAGTAGTCCCTTTGTTATTTAGTATTGCGGTTGCTGGATTTATTTGGGGTATTATTCAATTTTATCTGAATCCAAATAATGAAGAGCAGAGAAAATCCGGAAAGGCTTTTATGTTGTGGGGGATTATTGCTTTATTTGTAATGATTTCAATGTGGGGATTAGTGGCAGTGCTTGGTAACACCTTTGGTGTCAAGACTCTTATTCCACAACTTTCACAGTAACGAGAGATATTGCTCCTTTTTACGACTTAGATTTGGACATTGTATATAAGATTACTTATCCACATACTCCTCCTTTGTTGTTTAAAAAGTATTGCAAATATTTGAGTTCTTTATGGTATAATAGAAGGGTATAAAAAGAAGATTGTTGATTGTATTTTTGTATACAAAAGACATATTATTAACAGAGTCGTTTATTAAATAAGAAATTTATCATCATTTTATGAAGAAAATTATTTCAATCGGTGCTGTTCTAGGTGTAGTTGCTCCATTATTTGCACATGCTGCAAGTGCGTTTACAATATTAACAACAATCAATCAAATCCTTGCAACTTTGATTCCGATTTTGATTACTCTTGCTGTTGTTTACTTTATCTGGGGAGTTATTCAATACTTGGTTTCAGGTGACGAAGAAAAGAAAAAGTCTGCAACAGAAATGATTATCCGTGGTCTTGTTGGTCTTTTCATAATCATTGCTTTCTGGGGTATCATCCGACTTATTACAAATACATTTGGTGTCGGCCCTGAACAAATCAACTCTGGTGTAGTGCCTTGTATTCCTGGTCCTGGAGTAGTTTGCTAATAATATAAAGATGTTTATATGATAGAGCTTTTCCCAATTGCGGAAGCAGATGTGATTACTCTCATGAAGAGTATTAACAGGGTTGTTATCAACCCTGTTATATTCTTTTTATTCGCAGTTGCGATGACTTATTTCTTGTTTGGATTGTCAAAATATTTTTTGTCTCCAGATAATGAAGAGGTGAGAAAGCAAAGTAAGGATCAAATGATATGGGGGATTATTGGTTTGTTTATTATGGTGG
>JAIOQC010000076.1 GCA_021413565.1 Candidatus Nomurabacteria bacterium | reverse complement strand
TACAATTAAAAGGAGCGAGTTCTTCGTCTTGGTACAGTACATCTTGGGGTTATCGTAAAAAAATAACTTTCAACAATAGTGCTCAAGCAGAAAACTTAACAAACTTTTCAGTATTAATTAAATTAAACTCAAGTTTAATTGATTATTCTAAAACTCAAGATTCTGGGCAAGATATTCGATTTACTGATTCTGACGGCCTAACACTATTGTCTTATGAGATAGAAAAGTGGGATGAATCTGGCATATCTTCTGTGTGGGTAAAAATTACACAAATAGATGCTTCTTCTTCAATCGATAATGTATATATGTATTATGGTAATTCTTCAGCAGTAGATGCACAATCTGCATCGAATGTATGGAATAGTAATTTTGTAAACGTTCAGCACTTAGAGGAAACTCCAGTTAGTCAGGTTCAAACTTTATCTGGTTTCGGAGGTACGGGCGAAGGTATTGTGACTTCTGGGGGTTATTTATATGTGAGCAATGCAAGTAATTTAACTATTTCTAAAATAAATCCCACATCATTTACTGTTGAATCTACTGTGAACTTGGGTACTGGTATTACTGAGACAATGATGACTGATGGAACTTATATATATGTCGGATGGAATTCAAGCCCTGCAAAAATTTCTAGAATTAGATTATCTGACTTTACATTTGTGGATACTATTACATTAGCAACTGGTGAAAATATTGCATCTGGCATGCATATTGTTGGGACAAATCTATATGTTGGACTGTGGGTATCTCCTGGTAAAATTGCCAAAATTGATTTGACTACATTTACTCAAACTTCGACTCTCACACTTGCAAGTGGCGAGAATCATGCTGAAGAAGGTAGTGACGATGGAACTTATCTATATATTCCTTGCGAAAATAGTCGTCATATAGTCAAAATTCGTCTAAGTGATTTTACTGAAGTTGAGAGTTTGCAATTAGACGCTGATGAGACTGAACCACAACAAGTACTTGTGAATGGTAATTATTTATATATTGTAACTCGGCAAGGTGCCAATACAGGTACGGCTGGTAAATTAATCAGGATACCCTTAAATGACTTTCAAAGAAGTGCTGGTTCTGTGATTACTACTGTGAAGGAAGGTAACGGGATTATTGCTCTTGGTGATTATCTTTATATTGGTAATTACTCTCGAGATTTACCAGCGATTGCACAAATTAATATTGCATCTTTTACCCAGACATCTTATGTGGGTTTGGGTGGAATCGGACATGGCGAAGGAATTGTTGCTCTAGATGGATATATATATGGAATGTCTAATGTAACAGGCAATGGAGCAAGTATGGTAAAGAAAATAAAGATTGCCACTTCATTTTTTGGAGATATGTTAGATAGTACTTCTAATGCAAATCATGGTCAGACAAATGCTTTAATTGATTCACCTGACCAAGTGAGTGCAAAGATAAGTAATGGAATTAATTTTGATGGTAGTAGTGAATATATTACTGTAGCAGATAATTCATCTTTGAAATTTGGTACAGGGGATTTTACAATATCACTTTGGGTAAAAAGAAATGCAGATTACACTAATGATGCCACGCCACCTGAATTGCTTGAAAAACAATCTGGTACACCACTTTATCAAATAGGCATATCTCCGAACTCTAATTTACCAATGGTTTCTATTAAAGGTACAACACTACGAAGTGCTACGGGTACAACCGCACTTTCTGTAAGTGAGTTTACTCATATTGTTGCGAGCCACAACTAATTTTGCGGGTGCTGAAGATACAGATAGTACAGGTGCATTATTGATTGGAAAGGGTGATAGTGGTTACTTTGGTGGTGTTATTGATGAAGTGCGTGTATCAAATATTGCCCTGTCAGATTCATGGGTTTTGGCTAATTATAAATCAGAACATAATACCCTTAATACTTTTAATTCATTAGAAACTTTTTTTGATAGTAATAATCCGACTGTAGTACCAACAAATACAACTAGATTTAATTCGTTATCAGGTTTTACTGAAACTTCAACAAAAAATAGTGGTGAAATTAAATACAAAATTTCTAAAAATGAAGGCACAACTTGGTATTGGTATAATTCTGGTTGGGTAGAAACATCAGGTGGTTACGGAGAAGCCAATACTGCAAGTGTGATTAACTCTAATATTAGTAGTTTTACAACAGATACTGGATATTTTTCATGGAAAGCATATTTGCATTCTGATGGACAAGATATAGTTAAACTTGATAATGTTGCTTTAGAATATGTACCATATAGTGTGAGTAGTGGTGGAGGAGGTGGAGCAAGTTACTCTGTAACACCAATAGTATCTATTCCTACACCAACTACTATTACCCCTGTAGTTATTCCAGTAAAGGAGATTAAACCTACAATAAAAAATATTAAACCTGTAATTTATAAATTTGGTAATACTATTTTAAAAAATGGTAGTAAGGGTGAAGGGGTGAGAGAATTGCAGAGATTTTTGAATAATACTTTAAATCTTGGATTAGTAGTAGATGGACAACTCGGACCTAAAACTATAATAGTGATTAAAAAATGGCAAAAGGTAAATGGGCTTGTGCCTGATGGCTTAATTGGTCCTAAAACAAAAATTAAAATGAATGCAATTGCAAAACAGTAATTTATATTGTCTTTTAAAAAATTAAAGTTGTATAATTAATGTATATGAAAAAACAATTAATTTTCACTTTAGTTTTTAGTTTTATTATTTTTAGCGTAGGTGGTGTAAGTATCGTATTAGCAGCAGCACAACCGATCTCTGGTATAGATATTAGTGCTAAAAAGAATCCTGGTACTGTAAGCGTAGCAGGTGAGCCGATTCCTGGGGTAGATGAAGAATTAGGAAAAAACACTAAGGGGACTATAACAATTTCTGATTTAGATATTGATAATGTTGGCACATTGCCAACAAGTCGTTTTTATTTCTTGAAACAATGGGGTCGTTCTGTTGAGAGATTATTTGCTTTTAGTTCAGTTGTCAAAGCGCAAGTTGAATTAAAAATTGCAAATAAAATTGCAGCGGAAACTCTTGTTTTAGAAGAGAAGAGTCCGAATGATACTGAAGCCTTAAAAAAGGCTTTGGAAAATTACACAAAATCTCAAGAGAGACTCAATGAACAACTTAGTAAACTTTCGGAAAAATCTGAGAATCCAAATATAGCAGAACTTTTGAAAAAAGTTGATGAGAAAACAGCCAAGCATGTGGCATTGTTTAATCAAATAACTCAAAATCATAATGATGATGAACAAGACGAAGATAAAAATGGTGTTCGTAAGGCGGGAAAAGAGAATCAAGAATATTTAGAAATTTTTGATGAGGCGCTTAGTAATACTTTGAAAACTTTCACAATTATTGTTACGCCTATAAATGACGAACCAGCTATGAAGCAAAAAGCCGAACTGCAAATAAAAAATGCAACTATGGCAATCACAGAAGCAGGGGATGCACTCGCTGCTGTTTCAACCACCAGAGGTACTGCTACAGAAAGTGATAATGATAGTATTTTTGACCGTTGGGGTAGTATGATTGCAAAGTCTAAGATACATTTAGATAGTGCCAAGAAGTCTTTCGCAGAAGGTAAGTATGGTGAAGCATATGGACAAGCACGGTCTGCTCTGGCTATAGTGTCTGATATTATTGAAAAAGACACAGAAGATAGTGAGTCTAAAGAAGAAAATGATGACAAAAATGATGATTCTAAAAATGAAGATGATGATAAATCTAGTTCAGATAAATCT
>JAIOQC010000081.1 GCA_021413565.1 Candidatus Nomurabacteria bacterium | reverse complement strand
CCAAAACAATGCTCACTGGTGGTGCTCAGGGTCTAATCTACACTCTTTCTCCGGACGATAAGGGTAAACTTCACTCTCAAGCAAATTCTACTTTTAAAGACAGTTTATTAAAGAAAGTTAATGCTCAGGTACCAGATGGATATGTTCTTTATGACAATGCTTTACAATTCTCATACCATTTAGACGAAGCTTTTGTTTCAGAAAATCCTAGTGCCAAAGTTCCGTTAGATGGCACTGTTTCTGCTGTGATTTTTCCAAAAGAAGATTTGAGAATTGCATTAATAAAGTCTTTATTGCCAAAAAGTTTGAAGAAAGACATCTCGGAAATAGAGTTAGTTGGGCTGGAAGATTTATCTTTTGATTTTAACCAAGAAATAAATAAAGATATGCAGACTGTTAATTTTGCATTTACTGGAGAATTGAATGGAAATTGGCATCCAGATATAAATATATTGCGAACGAATTTATTGAGTGCAAAATATGAATCAGTCACAGCAATTTTTGCAGATGACCCTGGTATTGTTAGTGCTCATGTTAAACTATTTCCACCTTGGCAGAAAACTTTACCAAGAGAAGCATCAAGAATCAATATAAATATCGAATAAAAGATAATTAATAATTCACATTGTTTGACGACAAACCTTTTATTTGTTATTATAAGCGAACATCAATGAATCAAAAAGACGACAACAATACTGTCATAGGTTTCGTAACTGAAGCCCTTCCAAATACACTCTTCCGAGTTGATATAGGTGATGGCAAAATCATCATCGCATATTTAGCGGGTAAGATGCGTATGCACCGTATTAAAGTGCTTATTGGGGACAGGGTTGAAGTTCTGATTGATCCATATGGAGGCAAGGGTAGGATTATTAAAAGAGGGTAAATAATAAGACTTGCATTTTTAATCAAATGGTGTTACGATAACCAATATAGCGCTCAAGTCAAAATACAGGGTTGAAACCCTCTGTTTTTCTTTAGCATTTAGATGATATGAAAATAAAATCAGCAGTAAAAAAGATTTGTGCAAAATGTAAAATGGTCAAAAGAGCCGGCCATATTCGTGTAATCTGTGATAATCCTAAACATAAACAAAAACAATAATTTTATATGAGAATACTCGGTATAACTATCCCAAATAATAAACATCTAGATATCGGTCTGACTTCACTTTATGGTATTGGTCTTTCTAGGGCTAGATCAATTCTAGCAGAAGTAGACATCTCTCCAACAATCAAAGCAGATACCCTGACTGTTGACCAAGAGAATGCTATTCGTAAAGTTATAGAAACAATGTCAATCGAAGGTACATTGAAGCGTGAAATATCTTCTAATATCAAACGTCTCAAGGACATCAAGGCTTATCGCGGAGTTCGACACACACGTCGACTACCAGCAAGAGGTCAACGAACAAAAACAAACTCTCGAACAGTTAGAGGAAATGTTAGAAAGACAATGGCATCAGGTCGCCGAAAGGAATCAAAGACATAATATGGGAAAAGTAAAAATAACAACTAAAGACGAAATAACAACTCCTTCAACTGAAGGAGTTGTTGCAGAAGCACCTAAAACTGTAAAAGTTCCAAAAAAGAAGATAGTTGCTGGAACATTACACGTTGAAGCAACATTCAATAATACAAAGGTTGTTCTTTCTGATAAAGAAGGTAATACTCTTTTCTGGACTAGTGCTGGTTCACTTGGATTCCGAGGTGCAAAGAAGGGTACTCCATTTGCAGCAGCAAAGGCAGGGTCAATCATTGGTGAAAAAGCAAAAGCTTTGGGCATCAAAGAGGTTGATGTAAAAGTTAATGGTGTTGGGTCTGGACGTGAACCAACTATCCGCTCATTTATGGCTTATGATATTGAGATATCAACAGTTCGTGATGTGACTCCAGTTCCTCACAATGGACCAAAGCCTAAGAAACCTAGACGAGTATAATAAGTTATAAAGTATTAAATATTATGAAAACAGTTCAAAAATACAAAATTTGTAGACGATTAGGACCAGGCGTGTTTGAAAAATGTCAAACACCTAAATTCGTCGCATCTGAAGCTCGTCATGCTAAAAATTCAAAGAACAAGCGTCCAAAACAACTTTCTAGTTTCGGATTGCAGTTTATTGAAAAGCAAAAAGTTCGATTTATGTACAACATCAGTGAAGGTCAATTTTCAAAGTATGTAAATGAAGCTGTTGCTACTAAGGGTGAACTTGCGACAGTAACTCTTTTTGAATTACTTGAAACTCGTCTTGATAATGTAACTTATCGTTTAGGACTTGCTCATACTCGCCGACTATCTCGACAAATGGTTTCTCATGGTCACATTACTGTAAATGGCAAGAAAATTACAATTGCTTCACACCGTGTACGTGTTGGAGATGTGATTGCTGTTCGTCCTGGAAGTAAGAAAAGTGTACTCTTCGCAGATATGGCAAAAAAGATGAAAGAATATACTATGCCGAACTTGTTAACTTTTGATGCTGACTCAATGACTGGATCAATCGTAGGTAAGCCAAAGACTATCGAAGGATATCTTGATTTGAACACGGTGCTTGAATTTTATAGCCGTTAAATAAATGGTGTAGCAATTAGGTTCGCCTTTTTAATAACTAATATGCAAGATTACATCTTGCCCATATCATATGTCTGATTTAAATATCATATTACCATCAAAGTTGTCTATCGTTTCTGAAGTTGGCACTAAAGGTGTCTACGAAATCGATGGTCTTTACCCTGGGTACGGACATACTCTAGGTAATTCACTTCGCCGTATTATACTTTCGTCACTTACAGGTGCAGCGATAACAACATTAAAAATTGATGGTGCATTACATGAATTTTCAGTTCTTGATGGTGTCAAAGAAGATGTAGTTACAATCTTGCTTCATTTGAAACAAGTTCGTTTTCGTTTACTAACAGATGAACCTCAAACTGTTTTGCTTTCAGTAAAAGGACCAAAGATGGTTACAGCTGGTGATATTACAGTTAGTGGACAAGTAGAAGTTCTAAATAAAGATCTTCATATTGCTGAAATCTCAGGTAAGCATAATTTAAATATTGAAATGACAATCACAAAAGGATTGGGTTTTGTTGCTAAAGATATGCACCAAAAAACAAAGACTGATGTGGGAACAATTGCTCTTGATGCAATATTTACTCCTATTCGCCGAGTATCATATGAAGTTGAAAATATGCGTGTTGGCGACAAAACAAACCACAATCGCTTGAGAATGACTATTGAAACAGATGGAACTTTGTCTCCTCGTGAAGCCCTTGAACAAGCAATCACAATCATGGTAGAACAATTACAAGCAATTGTTGGTTTTACTATTTCTTCTAAATCTGCTACAAAAGAGATTGCAGGAGAAGAAAATGATTCTGATAAAGAAGATACAAAGAATGAAGGTAGTGAATTTACTGATATTCTAAAGACTCGTATTGATACCCTTGATCTTTCAACTCGAACATTAAATGCTTTAACTGGTGCTAATATCCGAACTATTGGTGGTATTGCTCGCAAGAAGAAAGAAGATTTGCTCGAAATTGAAGGAATAGGAGATAAGGGTATTCAAGAAATCAAGAAAGTTCTTAATGAATACGATATAACCCTAAAATAGTAATTAGTAATTAGTTAAGTAATAATTTATGAGACACCACAGTAATGTAAGAAAATTTGGAAGAACAAAGAATCAGCGTAACGCTCTGTTGAAGGGCTTGATGCTTGCTCTTATTGCACATGGCAGAATTGAAACAACAGAAGCAAAGGCAAAAGAACTTCGTCCATCAATTGAAAAGCTGGTTACAAAAGCAAATGTTGGAACTCTTGCATCACGACGCTTGGTAATCTCACGTTTATACAATTTGACAGCAGAAGCAAATAAGTTGATTGATACAATCGCACCAAAATACAAGGATCGAACTGGTGGTTATACTCGTATTACTAAACTGCCACGAAGAGCAGGTGATGCAAGTAAAATGGCAGTAATTGAATTTATATAATATTATGACTACAACACATACAATTGATGCAAGTGGGCAAACATTTGGAAGAGTAGCTTCTGCAGCTGCTAAGTTCCTCATGGGTAAAACAACTCCAGATTATGTGGCTAACAAAGTCGCTGATGTTCGAGTAAACATTATCAATGCAAAACTAACAAAAATGTCTGATGCACGTATGGATAATACTTTGCACGAGCGTTACTCTGGATTTCCAGGTGGTTTTAAAACTGCAACTAATAGAGAAATTATCACAAAGAAAGGATGGAAGGCTTTATACGAACTTGCTGTGTACGGTATGTTGCCACCAAATAAACTCCGACCTTTGATGATGAAGCACTTAACAATAACTGATTAATTATATGGCAGAAAAGAAACCATCAACAAAAGAATATATTCGAGCTATCGGTCGTCGCAAGACAGCAACTGCTGTTGTTCGTATGTATAAGGCAAGTAAAACATCTTATACAATCAACGGTAAAGATTTTACAGAATATTTCCCAACACCAGAACTCAAAAGATTATTACTGGAGCATTTGAAACATCAACTCCGGCTGAAAAATTTGAAATTATTGCAACTACAAAAGGTGGTGGAAGTCATGCTCAAGCAGAAGCAGTTCGCCATGGTATATCTCGTGCTCTTGTAATTTTTGATACAGAACTACGAACACCATTGAAGAAAGCTAAAATGCTCAAGCGTGACCCTCGTCAAGTGGAACGCAAGAAATTCGGTCTTAAAAAGGCTCGAAAGTCACCACAATGGAGTAAGCGTTAAAGAAAAGACCTCGAAAGAGGTCTTTTTGCTTGCTACA
>JAIOQC010000091.1 GCA_021413565.1 Candidatus Nomurabacteria bacterium | reverse complement strand
TACCCCCATTCAAACGGAATGTGGGGATTGAATTGTTATATAGACCTTAATAGTATTTAATTAATTTTTTCAAACATGATAAAGAAAAATGAAAATTCAAATGGAGCAAGTAAGATTGTAGTAAAAGGTGCTCGTACCCACAATCTGAAGAATATTAGTGTTGAAATGCCAAGAAATAAAATGGTAGTTATTACTGGTATGTCAGGCTCAGGTAAATCATCACTTGCTTTTGATACTATTTTTGCCGAAGGTCAGCGTCGCTATGTTGAGAGTTTGTCAGCGTATGCTCGTCAATTCTTAAATCAAATGTCTAAACCTGATGTTGATGAAATCACAGGTCTTTCTCCAGCAATTTCAATTGACCAGAAATCTCGTTCAAATAATCCTCGTTCAACTGTGGCAACAATTACTGAAATATACGATTATATGCGTGTTTTGTATGCTCGTATTGGTCGTCCACATTGTCCACTATGTGGAGATGAAATTAAAAAACTTTCCAATGAAGAGATTGTTGCTTTTGCTCTTGGTAAAATATCTCAACACACAAAAAATCCAAAAGGAAAGAAGGCAGTTTTAGGTGTTGAATGGAATGACTTGCCAGTAACTATTTTTTCTCCAGTTATTCGTGGGCGTAAGGGGGAGTATTATCAATTACTTTATGATTTATTAAATAAAGGTTTTCAAAAAGTTAGAATGGATGGTGAAATGCGTAACTTGCGAGAACGTATTGATATATCTAAGACTAAGACACATGATATTGATGTACTTGTAGATTCTTTTGCTTTGCATGAATTTCGTGATGCTCCAGACGATTCTAGAATGAGATTATCTGAATCAATTGAGCGCGCTTTGATTGAGTCGGAAGGTTTGGTTGTTATTGCTATTGGTGATGAAGAATTTCTGATGTCTTCAAAGTTTGCCTGTGCACGAGATGGATTTTCTTTCCCTGAAGTTGAACCTAGATTATTCTCTTTCAATTCTCCATATGGTGCTTGTCCTGATTGTAATGGTTTGGGTACTAAGTTCTTTGGTGGCACAGAAGTTTGTGATACATGCTTGGGTGCGAGATTACGACCTGAAGCACTTCATGTCTATTTAGGCAAGAAAAAACCACGACACAATATTGTAAATTTAACTCATTTGTCTATTCAACAAGTGGCGGATTTCTTTATTGAATTAGAACTAAACGAACAAGAACAAGAAATTTCAAAAGTCGTAATTAAAGAAATCTTGGGTCGACTGCAATTCTTATTAAATGTTGGTTTAGAATATTTATCTTTAGACCGTAAGGCCAACACTCTTTCTGGTGGGGAATCTCAGCGTATTCGGTTGGCTTCACAATTAGGTTCACGCTTAGTAGGAGCCTTGTATGTGCTTGATGAGCCAACAATTGGTTTGCATCAGCGTGATAATGAGAAGTTGATTAAGACTCTCGAAGATTTGCGTGACCTTGGTAACACTATAATCATAGTTGAGCATGACGAAGATACAATTTATGCATCTGATTATATTATCGATATTTGGCCAAAAGCGGGAGTTCATGGTGGGCAAGTAATTGTTGCTGATTATCTTCAGCCACTTTTAGATGCGAAAACTAATCCATCCAAATCTCGCACACTTGCATATTTGAGAAATGAAATACGAATTGAAGCACCAGAGAAGCGTCGCACCGCTGACA
>JAIOQC010000075.1 GCA_021413565.1 Candidatus Nomurabacteria bacterium | reverse complement strand
ACAAAATATTTATTCTGTGATGATTTTGTTTTTGCTCTTAATTCTTCTTGGCTACCAATAACTTCAATTGAACCATCAGATTTTTGCCAAATAGGTAGTGGGGTTCCCCAATAACGCTCACGAGAAATAGCCCAATCTTTTATGTCTTTGAGCCATTCACCAAAACGCCCATCACGGATATATGAAGGTTCCCAATTAATAGATGTATTTTCAGATATTAATTTATCTTTAATTTTTGAATCAGACATACGGATATACCATGAATCTCGAGCGTAGTAGATTAACGCAGTTTTACATCGCCAACAGTGTGGATATGAGTGTTCATATTTTTCTTTTTTGAAAAGTAATCCTCTGTGTGCCAAGTCTTTGATTACATCAACAGCCACATCTTCGTCTCGAACATTTCTACCTTCAAATATCCCAGTACCTGTAACAAATTTACCATCAAGACCAACAAGGTGATGTTTAGGTAAACCTTCTTTTGTTCCAAGTTCAAAGTCATCCTGACCGTACATAACAGCAGTATGCACAATACCTGTACCATCAGTTGTGTTTACAAAATCAGCAATATAAACTCGAAAAGCTTTTTCTAATTTTATTTTCTCTACATCAGAAATTAATTGTGTTAGATATGGATATAGTGGTTCATATTGTACATCGACTAATTGTTCAGATTTATATTCAGCAATAATTTCATACGCTTCAGTCACAACAGATAGTCGCTCTTTCGCAAGAATTAATACTTCTTCACCTACTTTTATTTCCACATAAATAATATCTTTACCAACAGCAAGAGCCACATTGCCAGGCAATGTCCATGGAGTTGTTGTCCATGCCAATATATAAGTATTATCTCTGTTCAGAACTTTAAATTTCGCGTAAACAGACAAATCTTTTACAGTCTCGTAACCTTGCGCAAGTTCATGAGAAGAAAGAGCTGTTCCACAACGAGGACACCATGGTACAACTTTATAATCTTTATATAAAAGATTTTGCTCATCTACTTTCTTTAAAACATTCCAAACAGATTCAATGTATTTATTATGATATGTAATATATGGTTTTTCTTTATCAACCCAGTAACCAATTCTTTCTGTAAATTTATTCCACACATCTAAATACTGCCAAACACTTTCTTTGCATTGTTTGTTGAATGAGGCTATGCCGTATTCTTCAATAGCTTTCTTGGTATTTAGACCAAGTTTCTTTTCTACTTGCAGTTCAACTGGTAATCCATGAGTATCCCAACCACCCTTGCGATTTACATGATACCCACGCATTGTTTTATATCTTGGAATTGCATCTTTGAAAGCACGGGCCTCGAGATGATGAATACCAGGCATACCATTGGCAGTTGGTGGTCCTTCGTAGAAAACAAACTCACCTGCTGGTGAATCTTTTTTCAAAGATTTATTAAAAGTATCGTCCTGTTGCCAAAACTTCAGAATTGCTTCTTCTCGAAGTGTTGCAATTGATTTATTATTTTCAGTATTATTCATATATTTTGTTAATGCATCAAATTAAAAATTAAAAAACTCGTCCTCGTACAACAATAAAAATTGTTATACAAGGACGAGTTTTTCTCGTGGTACCACCTTGTTTACTTCTCATTCAATAGGGCTCTACTTCCCTAAAAGGGTTTCTTCCCAATGCCTGCCGGCCGTTAGACTGGCTCCGAGGTGATAGCCTCATCACTGCATATATATAAATAATAGCATTAAACCTATAATTTGCAAGAAAATTTTGTTTGATGTAACATTACCTCGAATTGTATTTTATTTGTGTGCCAACGTTTATCGGGCGCCGACAGTCGTGTTCTGGGGGCTTCCTGCAGGAGCCTTGTACACATCGCCCAGAATTACAAAGCGATGTCATAAAAAAAGAGTCACATAATTGGATAAACATATCAATGGGTAGCCTGTTGATATGCCAATATGGTTCCAAGCGCAAGTTGTAAGATTTAGATTCAACAATTCAGACCCGTCTTGATTTCATATCAAGCGGGTTTTTTACATCTTCTCTGGAGTCTTGATGCCCAACAGCCACAAGCCGTTTTTCATAGTCTGATGGAATGCTTCCACAAGTGCTACACGATATGGTGAATAAACACTATCTTTGTCTATAATAATAGTATTCGCATAAAATGCATTGAATGCACTCGCAAGTTCTGTTAAGAATGTTGCAATATGATGAGGTTCAAGTTCTTTATATGCATGGGCTACTACTTCAGGAAAACGATATAGTAATTTCTCAAGCACTGTTATTTCTTCAGGTATTTGATTTAGTAATTGATAATCAGTAATTAATAATTGTAATGATTCTGCTTTTTTAATTACTGAGTTGGCTCGCACTGCTGTGTATTGTAGATATGGACCTGAATCACCATCAAAAGAAATTGATTTATCAAAATCATAAATAATATTACTGCCAATCGATGAACGCAGAATAGAATATTTCAAGGCAGAAACTCCCACAATTTTAGCAATTTCTTCTTTTTCTTCGACAGACAAATCTCTCTCGGCGACTTTCTCACGAATAACATCAGTTGAATCCTGTAATAGAGATTCACCAGTTACGACATTACCTTTACGAGAAGACATTTTGCCAGATGATAGACGCATCATGCCGTGAGTAACATGCTTCATGCGAGATTCATAATTCGGATGAATCAGTGATATCGCCTTGGCTACCACTTTCATATATTCTCCTTGTTCAATAGCAGTTGTAACAATAGATATATCAGGATTTTCTTTCTCAAATTTAGCGACTGTCAATCCTATTTCTTTAGTCTCATAAAGTGGAACCCCTTGCGAAGTAATAAATACACGAGTATGAAGTTTAGGGTCATATTCTTCTGCATGAAAGACTATTGCACCATCACTTTCGGAAAATACTTTGCCAACATTTTCTCGGACAATCTTCTGACCAATGGGAGCCATAGCACTTTCAAAGAAATAGTAATCAAACTTTGTTCCCAACAATTCATATATTTCTTCAAAAGCCTCCAAGGTAACTTTTTTACCCCAATCGTATATTTTATTTACTTCTTCATCGCTTCGACTATAAATATTTTGATTAATAGTATCAATTTCTTTTTTGACTTCGGGGTCATTATCATAGGCATCAGAACCCAGTGAGTATGCTTTGCCAATCCAATATGCCACAACAGAAGCACTCTGTGAGCGGTCAATCATATCTTTGTCTTTGAGTATAATATATATAGCCTTTGCTACATGTGGACCAACATCACCTTGATAATTGGCACGAATAGTTTTCGCACCTGAGAATTCTACAACTCGAGATATGGATTCACCAATAGCATTAGACATTAAGTGTCCAATATGAAAAGGTTTGAATGGATTCGGTTGAGTATATTCCACCATGACTTTCTTACCAGCAAGTAATTTATTTTTTCCCCAATTATCTTTTTGATTTAAAATATCTTTTACAGAATCAGCAAAAAATTCTCTGGATAGATAAAAATTAATAAATCCAGCACCTGCTATTTCTATTTTTTCTATTTCTTTTGGGAGATCTTTTTCAATCTCTTCTTTTATCTTTTCTGCTAAATCACGAGGACTTGTAGAAAGTTGCTTTGCGTATACAAGAGCGACATTCGTAGAATAGTCCCCATTTGATATATCAGCGGGGTGTTCAAGTACAATACTCTCAGTCTCAATCCCGAGATTTTGCAATGCAATCTTTATTTGTTCTTCTAATTTTTCTTTCATTTCCTTACTACTTTCTACTTACTACTTTTTTCCTGTTGAACCAAACATTCCTTCTCCTCGAGCAGATTCACTCAATGTATCAGTTTCTTCAAGTTCTGCAATAGCAATTGGCATAATCACTAACTGGGAAACTTTATCGCCTTCTTCAAAAGTATACGGCTCATCTGACAAATTAACTAAAAGTGTATTATATTCACCTCTATAACCAGCATCATACACACCACCCATATGATGTAATCCTGCCTTTGAAATACTACCTTTGTCCATTACAATCCCTCCGTAACCTTCGGGAAACTCAAGAGCAAAACCATGCCAAAATCTATAATGTTCGCCTGGTTGTATGGTTATAGTTTCCATCGCATACATATCCATCCCTATATCACCCGGATGATGATATTTAGGTAATTTGGCATTCTCTTTGAGTTTTTTAATCTTAACTTTCATATTATTATTTTAGCATCTTCTTTACTTTTGCGTATATCATATTGTGGATACTTTCTCGAGAAAGAATTTCATTTTTAGAAGCACAATCTATTTGAATATAATTCTTTTGAGTCTTGGCAAGCCATAACGCACTCTTGTGAGAATTAACCAAGAAGTCCACATCTTTTTCATGCACATCTTTTTTATTTCCAAGATAAGATCGAGCAGAATTCTTATTTCTGTCTGTCATTAATTTACGAGAAAGTTGCACAGGTAGATTTAAATAAAAAACAACATCAGGTTTTGGAATTTTAAAAACTTTGTATTCCATCTCGTCGAGCCATTCGATAAATGCCTGACGCTTCTTTGTATTCTTAATCTTTCCACCTTGATGAATTTGATTTGCACTTACATAGCGATTGGCAATAATGATATACCCTTGCGCAAGCCACTTTGTCATTTTATCTTTTGATTCAAAACGGTCAGCAGCGTACAAAACTGAAGCAATCTTTGGATGAACTTTGACGAAATTGTAATATTGCTCTGATAAACAATGCCCGATAAATTTACCGAAGAAATTTTCGTAATATTCTGGAAAATCTACATTTTTTACAATATAACCTTCCTTTTTGAGACGCTTTGAAAGGATGTCAACTTGCGTAGCCTTTCCGCTACCATCTGTGCCATCTATAACAATCAATTTGCCCTTTTTCATATATGAGTTATTCTAACATACCAAGGCTATTTTCCCTTCCCAGCCCCAATTTAGCCCCTAAACCTTATTTGCCAATACCCCCTTGCAAAATATCAAGAATGTTGTATTATAAAATAAACTAATTCGAAAACTCATGAGACAGTTAACAATAGGACAGTCCATCACCAACCGTGAGGCTGGCTCTGTAGATAGATACTTGCAAGAAATCAAAAGAGTAGCTTTGATAAGTGTCGAAGAAGAAATATCGCTTGCAAAAAAAATACACGAAGGAGATGAATCTGCCCTTGAAAAATTAGTAAAGGCAAACCTGCGTTTTGTTGTATCAGTAGCCAAACAATACCAAAACCGAGGATTATCTCTTGAAGATTTGATTAATGAAGGAAACTTAGGACTCATTAAAGCTGCTAAAAAGTTTGATGAAACCAGAGGATTCAAATTTATTACATTTGCTGTTTGGTGGATTCGCCAAACAATAATACAAGCACTCGCCGAGCAATCACGAACAGTTCGACTACCACTCAATCAATTAAGTACTGTAAGCAAAATCTACAAAGTATCTTTGAAGCTGGAGCAAGAATTGGAACGTGAACCAACAGAGTCAGAAATTTCTGATAACATCGATATGACTGAGGACAAAATTTCAGATGCACTAAGTAATTCAAAGTATGGTATTTCGCTAGATGCACCTTTTGAACAACAGGAATCTGGAGAGAATACTTTACTAGATACACTAGAGAATTC
>JAIOQC010000085.1 GCA_021413565.1 Candidatus Nomurabacteria bacterium | reverse complement strand
TTCTGGTAAAGAAATAACAAATAAAATTATTACAGAAACTATTACAAAACACATTTCCTTTACTATTGACCCTAAAATGATTAAGACTAAGGGGGATACAATACTTATACAAGGCTCACCAATGCTCCGTAGTGAAGTTTTGATGCACACACAAGATATTCTGCTTGATTTAAAACAAGCACTCCCTAATCATGAATTTAAGAGTATTCGTTAATTTGTTTCTACAAAGAAGTTATTTGTTATTTCTCCAACATTACCGTTAGTATCGTATCCAATAATACGAAGAGTATTATTTTGTTGAATGTTTGTAATTTCGTTTGGAGTGAATGAAGTAGTGAATGGATATGATTTTAATGAAGCAATATAAGAATTATTTACAAAAACATCTATTTTTTTAATTAGATTTGTAGTTTTTTGATTTATTGTAATTGAGATAGTGTCATTTTTTGCATAGACTTCATTGGTAAGTCCAATAATCTCAAAAATTGGCTTCATCTCACTTGTATGATTAGTGTCATATCCTAAAGGTGCATCCGCACTAGTTATTATTTTGTATTTAGCCTTATTGTTTGCCCACCAATTAGCCACACCATATTCCCAGTTAGTGTACTGAGAATCTCTTTCTGGGTTAATTGGTCTACCGCCTAATGGATTTGATTTGTCTATCCAATATAAAATAGTGTGAACATTTGTGATGGATTGTTCTTGTTGTGTTTCACTTGGAGTGTAAGATGTTGCAAGTCCACCACTTGTCGTATCTGTTCTAAAAGTGTCACCACCTTGCCAAAAACCACGAAGTACAGCTGGGATATTTGGATTGATTGGATCTGGTTTATCGAAATACTCTGCTGGTTTGTTTGCTAATGCTTGTTTCATTATTCCATTCCAAATCGGACCAGCAAGAGAAGCACCTCCTTTTTTCATTGGCTTGTTGTCATTATTACCAACCCAAACACCAACTACAACTGAGGGAGTGTAACCAATTGTCCACGCATCTTTATTATTGTTTGTTGTTCCTGTTTTTACTGCGACTTCGTGACCAGGAATGACGAGAGGGGAATTCGCACCAAATGTAGGCACTCGAGCACCATTATCTGCAAGCATGTCAGAAATTTGCCTAGGAATATTTGAATCAAGTACTTCGTATGAATTGTCTTTATATTCTTCAAGAACTGTCCCACTGCTGTCTTTAATTGAGAGAATACTTGTGTATGGATGTCTAATACCATTGTTAGCAAAGACACCATAAACTGATGTCATATCAAGTAGTGTAGTTTCTCCACCTCCTATAACCAATGATAATCCATATCGAGTTGGGTCATTGAGAGTAGTAATACCTAAATCGTGAGCTAACTTAATAGAATCTGGTATACCAGCTAAATACAATAATTTAACAGCAATTACGTTGATTGATTGAGCCAGTGCATCCTTTAGTTTCATTGGGCCACGGAAAGCATTGTCGTAATTATCGGGCATATAACAGATAGCACCACCATGACCTGGTAATGGTTTACCTGTTGGACTACATGAAGCATTAAATTCTGTTTTTACATCAAAGAGTGTAGTGTCTTCAGTGTATCCTTTTCTAAGAGCCTCGGCATAAACAATTGGCTTAAATGATGAACCTGGCTGTCGAGCAGCTGTGGTTACATTGAAATTGCCATCAATTGTTTTATCAAAATAATCTCGAGAACCAATCATTGAGAGTATGTGTCCTGTTTTTGGATCAATCACCACTACTGCTGCATTTGAGCCATTCCAACTAGTTTCATTTATTTTTGCATTTTTTAATGTTATTTCTTCAGCCTTTTTTTGTAATTCATAATCTAGTGTTGTAGTTACTTGAAGTCCACCAACAGCCACAGCATCTTGACCATACTTACTCTCAAGATAGTCTTTGATGAAAAAGACAAAGTGTGGAGCGGCGATATTGCTTGGTTGTTGTGGTTGGAAAACTATCTTTTCTTCTAGTGCTTTGTTGTATGCAACTTCATCAATTAATTTTACTTCCAACATTCTTCTTAATACTAAATTTTTTCTATCCTCGAGTTTATTTTTATTTTTACCGTATGGTGAGAAGTAAGTTGGCCCGTTTGGTATTGCTGCTAGGTATGCAGATTCAGCCAAAGTTAAATCTTTGGGTGCTTTGGCAAAAAATGTTTTTGAAGCCTCTTCGATTCCATACAGGTTGCCACCATAAGGAGCTTGGTTTAGATATAAAGCCAGAATGCTATCTTTATCCATAACTTGTTCAAGTTTTACAGCGAGCATCCACTCTTTAATTTTTCTTGCCAAGGTTCTTTTTGGAGTTAATAATGTATTTTTAATTAACTGCTGAGTAATTGTTGAACCACCAGAAACTCTTTTGCCTGTTAGTTTTGCCCAAACAGTTGCTCGAATGATTGAGGTGATTCTAATGCCTTTATGGTTGTAAAATTCAGCATCTTCAATTGCAATTGTCGCGTTTTTGATATTAGTTCCCATATCTTCGTATGGAATAACTGTTCGTTTGATATCTTGGTTTACATTATATAGAAGGATTTTACCTGTATTATCATATATCTTTGTTGAACTCTGGAGTCTCTGTTCTGTGAATGTTTTGAAATCTGGCAGTGTAAGTGTAGATGCCCAAAGAATTATAATGCCCGCAAAGGCTATACATATAGTCAAAAACAACAAAATTATGTTTTTGAATGTGTATTTTTTAAAGAATTTCTTGATTTTATTTTTTATTTTCGTAGTTTTTATCATTTGATTATTATACCACACGATATAATACAGACTGCGACAAAGGTTGTTTTATATGATAAAATACACAATATGAAAGACATAGATGATGAATTACTAACACGGGGCATAGTAAATGTATATCCTTCAAAGGAATATGTTGCTGCACGATTAGCCCGTGGAGAAAAATTAACAATATACTTGGGGATTGACCCAACAGGTCCAACTTTGCACTTGGGGCACTCTATCCCACTAAAGAAACTTGGGGACTTCCAAAAAGCAGGGCACAAAATAATTTTATTAATGGGTGATTTTACTGCAATGATTGGTGACCCAGATAAGGCAACTGCCCGTGCACCACTAACTCGTAAGCAAATTTTATTGAATCTAAAAAATTACAAGAGTCAGGCGAGCAAGATATTGTCTTTTACTGGTAAAAATCCTGCCAAGATAATGTTTAATTCAAAATGGCTTGGCAAAATGAATTTTGAAGATGTTTTGAATCTTGCTTCACAAATGACAGTTCAGCAAATGCTCAAACGAGATATGTTCGACCGAAGAATTAAAGAAGGCAAGTTAATATTTATTCATGAATTCATGTACCCACTCATGCAAGGATATGATAGTGTTGCAATGGATGTGGATGGAGAAATCGGTGGCAATGACCAGACATTCAACATGCTCGTTGGGCGTGACTTAATGAAGACTCTTAAAAATAAAGAGAAATTTGTACTCACTGTTAAATTACTTGAAGATAGTGAAGGTAATAAAATGGGTAAAACAGAAGGCAATATGGTGGCACTATCTGACACCCCAGAAGAAATGTACGGTAAGGTTATGAGTTGGAATGATGGTTTGATTATTCCGGGTTTTGAGTTGTGTACTAATGTTTCTATGCAAGAACTCGAAATCATTGCTCGTGAACTTGTTGATGGCTCAATGAACCCTCGGGATTTAAAGATGAAATTAGCTTATGAGTTAACTAGTTTGTATCACGACAAAGAAAAAGCAAAAAAAGCCGAGAATCATTTCATTGAAGCCTTCCAGAACAGAGAAATACCCAAAGATGTTTTAGAAATTACAGTAGAAAAGAACACACTACTCATTGATGTTTTAGTTAAAAATAATCTTGTTTCATCAAAGACAGAATTCCGTCGATTAGTAGAAGACCATGCCATTATGCACCTTGATACTAATGAAAAAGTATCAAATACTCAAATTATAACAGTCTCTGGTGTTTACCGAATTGGTAAAAAAAGATTTTGTAAGATTATTATTAAATAATAGATATTGTGCCATAAAAAACCTCCCACAACTGTGGGAGGTTTTTGTTAGTAATCAGTATGTGAACCATCAAGCCCTGCAAATTCACTAGAGAATTCATCTAATTCATCCACATCCTCATCCGGAGTTAGAAGTTCGTCAGACAGAGGATCGTCAAGATCATCTACTAAATCCAACTCAGCATCTTTCCCTATATCTAAATCATCATCTAACTTTATTTCTTCATCGTCACTATAACTCATAGATAATTAAAATTTAAAACTATT
>JAIOQC010000084.1 GCA_021413565.1 Candidatus Nomurabacteria bacterium | reverse complement strand
TAAAACAAGTGTGTTCACTAATGCTGATACATGCTCTTTCCCTACTCTCATAGCCTTTTTGTACACTTCTTTTGGCTTCAAATGACTTGCAGATTGATATATTTCGCTTACCACGGCTGATTGAGTTACAGCAATATCATCGAGTATTCCTAAAACTCCTATCAAGATACCGCCAAGTAGTAAACCGTGAAAGTTTAGTTTGACCGCATTGCCCATCTGCAGATATGTTGCTTCCTCCGTATCAAAACCAGTAAGGTTCATTATCCAGACAGAAAAAACTGCAAGTAATCCTGTTAGAACAACAGAAATGATAGTACCAGAGAAAGCAACGGAGGATTCTCTATTGAAACCGTGGGTGAAGTAAATGGCAAAGAACAGAATAATGGTTGCAACGACTACACTCACAAGAATTGGTGAATATCCTTTGATAAGAAGTGGTAGTAATATGTATACAATTACTAAGAAACTTCCAGTTAGTGACAGGAGAGATCGAAATCCTTGCTTACCATTAGAAGTAATAATAAAATTGGGATTTGCCTATCTCTTTCTTTAACACTATATATTTCCTGACCATCAAGTTCTCCTTTTTCTACAAAAAAGACATCTCCTTTCTCAAGTTTTATATAATCATTTTCTAATTTTATTTGCTTACCTTTCTCGGCTCCATCGATAATCTCGGCAGATAAAGCCTGGTTTAGACTCTCAATTCCCCCTTTGCTAAATTCTTCCAAGATAACACTTTTTTCTTCTTTAATTACTTCTAAAACTTTTGCCCTTTGTATATCGTTAGTTTGAGCATATAAAGGAATTGCAACTAATAAAAGCAATGAGAATAAAATAATCTTTTTTGTAACAGAAACTATCATCTTTATATATTATCATACTTAGAAAGTTTTCTCTTTTTTATATGCTCCGAACTTGGAACGATGTTCGACCAGAGATATTAAAAAAGTAAACATATCATAGTGCTAACCACTATATAGTTCACAAGCTCTCTAGTTATAATATTCGAAATCTTACTCAAGATAAAAGTATCTATCTTTTTTAATGATTTTTTGATTTTCTATAAATAGATATAATCAATATTATACTTCCTATGATTGTAAGAAGCCCAATACCTTGAGCTCCAGGACTGTCATCAAAGCCACCGTACCCTATAAGAAGTACTCCTGACACAAGAGCAAGTAATATATGTGTTATTTTAATTATTTTCATAATAAAATTATATCATAGTTCGAACTTCTACTAAGGTAGGTAAAATAACCATTAAAAAATATGGCTCAATAGGTTCTCCGAACTTGGAACGATGTTCTACTTGAAATAATAGGTAAATAAAAAAAGAACCACTCAATAAAGTGCGGCTCTTTTATCAACAATTAAATCCTATTACTTTTCTCTAAGAGAAAATGCTCTTATGTTATGAGCTTCTCTTCCAGCCCAATCACCATCGTCATCATCCCAATCTGAATCAGGACAATATAACTCATTTGAAATTGTTTCTTCTGAAAAAATGTAAGCTTTTTTGTCATTTTCAACAACAATTACCCTTAAAAAATTATTACTTTCGATACTGCATCCAAATTGACAATAAAAACAATTTTTGAGAGAATTTTCTCTCGCCATATTTTGAATAATTGGGTTTTCTAAATCCCTAATCATTAAATCTTCTTCATTTTTTTCATTGATTATAATGAATGTGGAATATTTGTTTTTATTTAATAAGTCTGTATTACGACAAGTTTGTAGTTTCTTTTTTGGGAAAATTAACTCTAAGTTTTTTTCCTCACAAAATTTTTCTAAAAGTTTATTTATTTTTTCCATTTTTTTAGATTTTTTAAATTTCAGTTATTTGTCCAAAAATACCACAAAATGAGTAGTTTGTAAATACCTAGGAGGCAGGGGTATCTCCCTCGACTAAAACTTTTTCGTCAAAAAGTTTTGTCTAGGCACCAGCTCGTCTATTTTTCTTACTAGAAAAATATGACTCCGCTGTTCGATCCCTGCACGCACGACATGCAGATCAGGAGGCAGGGAATCTTTCCTTACAGGAACAGTACACCTTTTCCATTCGCGAATACACTCATATGGAAAAGGTTTTCGATCCCTGCACGGAAAGTGGTAATCCACTTTCCTCTCCAGAGCATACAAAAAAAAGAACCTCTTGCGAGGTCTTTTTTATGTGCTCCGGAGGCAGGGATCGAACCTGCGACCAATCGATTAACAGTCGATTGCTCTACCGCTGAGCTACTCCGGAATGTGTTTATACTATCAAAAATCCCCTAAAAAAGCAAAACAACCAATTCGCCACAAGGGCAAATTGGTTGTTTTAAATCTTTCTATAATTAGTAAACTGCGGCGTGAGTAGTATCGTGCTTCTTAAATAATCGAGCAATAATTATAATTATTAATATAAACACAACAACTAACATCCATTGCCAGATTGAACTTGGCATAAATCCACCTGAACCTTGGAATGACAATGCGGTCAAATCATTAGCATTTGTACCAAAACCACTAGAACCTTGGTCGATAACAACAGGAGGAAGATTACTTACTGTATTCTTATTTGATGTTGTTGCAACATTCTTGTCTGTAGTTTTATTGGTTGTTTTTGTTGAGGTTGATGTAGATGTCGAATTAGAACTTGTATTTGAATTCTGTGTTGTTGTAGTAGTTGGAGTGTTTGTCGCCAATGTTGACTTGGTTTCAATCACAAAAGGTTTATCTGCTGCTATTGGCACCACAGTAAATGCTGGTTCATTTGAGATAATACGAGGTTGTGGATCCCAAACACCAGGAACATATGCAAGTGCATTTTGAGCACCGAAAAGCATAAATGCAAAGACTGCAAATACTATTAAATTTTTTGGTGTTTTATTATTCATGTGTGTATTATAGCAAATTATAACCTACTTGTCAAGCCCTAGAGAGTATCTGCCATATCCCCCATTATGCCTTATAAAATAAGGTTAAAATGATACAATTACTCTTACTTCTGAAAAAGAAGTATAATGAAACATACTTAAAATTAACCCGTGTATACAATGAACAATCCATTTCAAAATGCAATGTCCCAGCTCCAAAGAGCAAACAAAGTTAAACAATTTTCACCAGAATTCCTCTCAAGACTACATCAGCCAAATCGACAAATTAATATTGCTATTCCTATAACTATGGACGATGGGACACTCCATATTTTCGAAGGCTATCGTGTTCAATACAACAATGCACGTGGACCATACAAAGGTGGCATACGCTTTCATCAAGATACAGATATAAATGAAGTCAAAGCACTTGCTTTTTGGATGGCACTCAAATGTGCAGTTGCAAATATTCCAATGGGTGGCGGTAAAGGTGGCATAACAGTTAATCCGAAACTTCTTTCAAAAGGAGAACTCGAGCGACTCTCACGCGGATGGATTAAACTTATGGCTCCTGTTATCGGACCACATACTGATGTCCCCGCTCCTGATGTAAATACAACTCCAGAAATAATGAGTTGGATGGTGGATGAATACACAAAAATTACGAACGACACTACAAACGCCGTCATCACAGGCAAGCCGATAGAAATCGGAGGATCAGAAGGTCGTGGCATAGCCACAGGACTCGGCGGAGTTTATTCATTCAATGTTATAAAAGAAAAATTAGCCTTACCTGCATCTTGTACTATTGCTGTTCAAGGATTTGGTAATGTAGGTGGTCACGCCGCAGAAATCCTAGCAGAACAAGGACACAAAATTGTCGCATTATCTGATTCTAAAGGTGCAATATATAGTGAAGGTGGCTTAGATATTAAAATGGTCAATGAATACAAGAAAGCCAATGGCCACATCGAAGGCTTCCCCAACTCTCGTACAATCACAAATGCAGAATTACTAGAAATACAATGCGATGTTCTAATACCTGCTGCATTAGAGAATCAAATTACACAAGATAATGCAAATAATATTAAAGCTAAACTAATTGTTGAACTTGCTAATGGCCCAACTACACCCGAGGCAGATGATATATTACTTGCTCGTGGTATTCCACTAGTGCCTGACATATTGGCAAATGCTGGTGGAGTCACAGTCTCAACATTTGAATGGGAACAAAATATCAAAGGCGAACACTGGGCGGAAGTTGATGTATTGGGTAAATTAAAAAAGATTATGGAAGAAGAAACCAACCTCGTATACGAACGCTCAAAAGAATTAAATACTGACATGCGTCGCTCTGCTTTTATTATCGCACTTGAACGCATCGAACAAGCAACAAAATAACTATGAATAAAAAACCTACCACAAAAACAAATAAGAATTCTGTATTACTACCCTCTCACATCATACCTAAAAGTTACACACTAGAAATCAAATCAGATTTAGAGGCTTTTACTTTTGCTGGTCATGAAATTATTAGTATTATTGTAGACAAACCTACTAAAGAAATTACGCTCCACTCTAAAGATATCAATATTGAAACAGTCAAAATTATTCAAGGTAAGGCTATGCAATTCGCTGTTAAAATAGCATACGACACCAAGAAAGAAACTGCGACATTTATATTCAAAGATATAATTAAAAAAGGTAAGGCTGAACTCTCAATTGTCTTTGATGGCATAATCAACGAAACATTGCGTGGATTTTATCGTAGTAAATACACTATTGATGCAGAAACTAAACACATAGCCACAACACAATTTGAAGCAACCGACGCGCGTCGAGCCTTCCCTTGTTTCGATGAGCCAGCACAAAAAGCAATCTTTAATGTAACACTAATTGTACCAGGAACTCACACTGCCATTTCAAATACATTACCAGAGAGTATTGCAGAGCATGAAGCCGGCTACAAGATTATCAAATTCGCACCAACACCTATAATGTCGACTTATTTATTGGCATTTATTATTGGAGAATTTGAATGGATAGAAGGACGCACAAAAGACAATGTGCAAGTTCGTGTTTTTACAACAAAAGGCAAGAAACACCAAGCCAAATTCTCTCTTGATGTCGCCATTCGTTCAATAGAATTCTATAATGACTATTTCAATATTCCCTACCCATTACCAGTACTTGACCTTATTGCAATTCCAGACTTCGAATCAGCTGCCATGGAAAACTGGGGTGCAATTACATTTCGTGAAAGTGCATTGTTGGTAGACATAAAAAATTCTTCTCTCTCAAATAAACAATGGGTGGCAATTGTAATTGCACATGAGATTGCTCACCAATGGTTTGGTAATCTTGTGACAATGCAATGGTGGACTGATTTGTGGCTCAATGAAGGCTTTGCTTCATATATGGAAAATGTCTGTGTTGACCACATGTTCCCAGAATGGCATGTTTGGGATTTATATTTGGCAGATAGATACGCTGTGGCGCTTAGACTCGATGCACTAGCGAATTCACACCCAATTGAAGTTACAGTACATCACCCTGATGAAATCAACGAAATATTTGATATGGTTTCGTACGCAAAAGGCTCAGCTGTCATTCGACAACTCGCTGACTATCTCGGTTTTGAAAAATTTCGTGAAGGCTTGAGATATTATCTAAAGAAACATAGTTACAAAAATACAGAAACAACTGATTTGTGGTTCGCATTTGAAAAAGCAAGTGGCAAACCCGTCAGAAAAATAATGGAGTCTTGGACAAAGAAGACTGGCTATCCACTCGTCACATTGGTCAAGAGTAAAAAAGGTTATACAGCAAAGCAGGAAAGATTTTTCTCAAGTAGAATATCTGCAAAAGAAAATAAAAATTCTCAAAATACTATATGGCAAATTCCATTTAAATACGAAAGTAATAATGAAATATTAAAAGTCCTAGCAACTACAAAATCTGTCCCACTCATTGGAACTTCAATTGGTAAAGTAAATCACGGAGAAGGTTCGTTTATGAGAACACGCTATGATGCTGATACTCTTGCAAGACTCAAAGAAGAAATTCATAATGGCAAACTAGGTGTCCATGACAGACTTGGTATAATCAGAGATTTATTTGCTCTTGCAGAAGGAGGTTATATCCCCACAACAGAAGCTTTAGAATTTTCTCTTGCGTATAAAAATGAAAAAGAATACATAGTCTGGTCTGAATTAGCATCGGGTATCGCACGAGTTGCAAATATAATCTCAAATGAATCTTTCTTGAGTTTATACAAATCATATATGCATTCTCTATTTGGTCCACTATCAGAACGTATGGGTTTTGATAAAAAGAAAGGAGAAGACCATGCTGATACATTCTTACGAAGTTTGGCATTATCAAATGCAAGTTATAGTGACGACCCAATTGTAATCAAAAAAGCAAAAGCATTATTTATTGACCGTGAAAGACATGAAATACCTGCTGATATTCGTGGTACAGTATACAGCATCGTGGCTATGCACGGAGGTGCAAAAGAATGGGAATTATTCAAAAAGCTTTATATTGCAGAACAATTACAAGAACAAAAAGATAGATATGGCAGAGCGCTTGTTTCTTTCCGAGACAAAACACTTTTAGCAAAAACACTTATGTTTGCTATATCAAAAGATGTCCGTACCCAAGATGCACCATTTCTACTTGGGGCTGTCTGGCAAAATACATACGGTCGTACGCTATCTTGGCTATTTATGAAGCATAACTGGAAAATAATGCTTTCTCGTTACGGTGAAGGTGGGCATTTCCTATCAAGAATCATCTCAGCGTTAGGTAGTCACACTCAAGTAAAAGATGCGATTGATGCGAAGAAATTCTTTGTCAAAAACAATGCTCCAGGCTCTGACCGCACACTACAACAAGCCTACGAGAAAATCTACTCAAATGCTTTATGGCTCAAAGAAGACAAAGTAAAGATTAAGAAGTGGCTCGAAAAAAATTATAAAAAGTAATACAATAATCATATGAACATACATCCAATTTTTGTGCATTTCCCTATCGCGCTTTTGACTTTATACGCTATCTTTGAAATTATTCAAAATAGGAAACTTCGTGAGCAATTTTATTTCTTCTATGTGAAGGCAGTTCTAGTAATCACAGGTACCATAAGTTCTTTCTTGGCACTGCAAACTGGCGAATTGGCAGAGGAATTACGAGACAGGTCTTTTCAAGACTTGATTGAATTACATTCTACTTTTGCCAATATATCTGTTTGGATTTTTAGCATCCTTGGAATTATCTATTTGATTCTTTGGATAGAAAAATCTGGTATCCTAAATAATTTATTTTCCAAGCAAATTAATTTGCAGAAAATCTGGAATATCATAATTATGTATGCAATGAAAATCAATAATAGTTTCTTGATTAAAATAATTGCACTTATAGGTCTTATGGCTATTACCATCACTGGCGGACTCGGAGGAGTCATCGTTTACGGACCAAATGTTGACCCATTTGCATCATTTATCTACAACCTATTCTTCTAAACCTCCTAAATTCCCCCAAAGAAAATGCATCTATTCTATAATTCTAACGAATTATAGAATAGATGCATTTTTTAAGACAAGAATGTCTTTCGATGAAGAATACTCACTCCTGACTTTTTTATACCTGCATAGTGAGACTTTGTCCCATAACCCATATTCTTGTCCCAGTCATAATGAGGATACTCTTTTGCATATTTTGTCATCAAATTATCACGAGTCACTTTCGCCACAATTGAAGCACAAGATATCACAGGATGAAGTTCATCCCCTTTGATGATTGTCTGTTGATTTATATATTCTGGTGGAGCTTTCAATCCGCCATCTAAAAATATCGTAAGTGAAGACGGAGAATCCGAATTTGCATCCGTGTAGGGCCCCTTTGGGGTAAAGCGGTGCGAATTCGGATTCTCCATCGCAACGACCTTACTAAGTGAGTTATCGAGTGCTTTTTGTATTGAACGCACAATCCCAACTTTGTCTATCCATTCTGCCGAGACCATCGACACAGCAAAATCACAATGCCCTTTTTCCTTTTCTTGTTTCAGGTACTCAAACCATTTCTCTCGCTGTTTCTTGGTAAGCTTTTTTGAATCCCGAAGAGGAGTTTTGATTTCGATATCACTAAAAAAGTCTGTGCGACATCGGAAGGCGCAAACTGCCACCGGCCCTGCAATTGGACCCCTGCCAACTTCATCAATACCGACGATATACTCATCTTTCATACACACATTATAGCAAAATGTATCATTTTTAATGACTCTTTAATTCTGCTATAATCGAGCAATGGGATCCAAATTCATACACCTGCATACTCACTCTCATTACTCTCTTTTGGATGGACTTTCAAAGATGGAAGTCATAGTTAAAATTGCAAAAAAGAACAAAATGAATGCTATTGCTGTCACGGACCACGGCAATATGTATGGGGCTATTGAACTATACAAAGAATGCCAAAAAGCTGGCATCAAGCCAATTCTCGGAGTAGAAGCCTATATTGCTGAACGAGGA
>JAIOQC010000010.1 GCA_021413565.1 Candidatus Nomurabacteria bacterium | reverse complement strand
TTCTTTGACCAATTCAGTTAGAGTTTCCAAAGTTTCTTCAATCAAAGTTGCATCATCATCGGCCACATATGGATACGCACGCAAACCAAAGAAATTGGTTTTCCTTTCTGGATAATGAATTTGGTAAATATCAATATAATCAGTTTGCAATCGCTGTAGTGAACCCTCAATCGCATCACGAATACTCTGACGATTCAATCGGGACTTCCCTTCAATAACTCGTGTTTGAATCACATCAGAAGCTGCAACTTTTGTGGCAATAATCAAATCTTTACGCTTACCAGTTTTGGTAAGCCAGTTACCAATATATGTCTCAGTTAAACCCTGCAATTTTAATTCAGGTGGAATAGGATATGCTTCAGCAGTATCTATAAAATTAATACCCTGACTAATTGCATAATCGAGTTGCTCATGGGCTTCTTGTTCTGTATTTTGTTGCCCCCATGTCATTGTTCCAAGACAAATTGTAGAAACTTTCAAAGTAGTATTCGGTATAGTTGTGTATTTCATTCCAAGATTATAACATACAGTTTATAATCAAAAAAAATGGAGGGTGTCTGTGTGTAATACAGACACCCTCCATTAAATATGCTTTGAATTAAAACTTAGACCGAATTACGATAATATAGTGATCATCATGTACAGATATATACTGCATTTCATTCCAATCTTTAGTTAAACCGTATTTTTCTAAAACCTCTACTTTGGACCGTTTCAAAAGTATTGAAAAACGATTCTTAATACGTATTGACTCACGGGCAATTTTTTCAAATATCTCCGGAGGAGTTTCTGCTTCCAATGGTAAATATCTTTTTAATAATTTATGACACTCATCTTCATAATTTTTCAAAAGAATATTTTCTTTTCTTTTAACCAACACTTCAGTATTCAATATACGAAATGCTAACTTGTCTGTTTTATTTCCCATTTCAGTATTTTTTTGCACTATACATTTAATTCATAGAATAGTCAATACTATTAACAAATATATAAATATGTGTTATTTTAAAATAAAAAAGATGATAAAAAATATCTTAATAATTGCTTTTATCATATTAGTAATGAAAATTGCTATTGATATCACAATAACTCCAGGAGTTATTTGCAAAGATTACACAATACTGTGTGAAAAGAAGAAAGATTATCAGTTATTATTTACTGAAATTACTTCAAACAATCAGGGTACTCTTGATTCTGGTTGGTTTATACAGTCAAAAAAAGATAGAAAGTTGGTAGAAATTGAACCACGATTAGCAAAAATAATTGTTAATCGCTACAAACACGAGACGCTTCAATTTCACAATAATTTATCGGGAGAAGTAGAGGGAGAAATTAAAGGTACAATTTATTTATTTGGGCCAAACAATATAATTTTGGCAAAAAATCAAAAAATTGTCATGAGAAATTAAAGCCTACGGGCAAAAGAATAGCCAGTTTGTTTTTCAACAAACTGGCTATCAATATTTTAGGCTGCGTGTGGGTACAATCTTAGTACCAAACTTGCATCTGCTCTATTTCTAGAAGCATCTAATTCTCTCTTAATGAGAGAAATGACTTTCCTAAACATAGCAACACGGCCACCACGAAAATTTTCGTGGTTTTTTATGAATGTCAGAAAATCGCTAACAGTGACTTCTGAAATAACTTCTTTTTTTACACCCATAAAAAGTTCGACAAATGAACTCATGTAACAACTTCTTATGGATAAAAGTTTTTTAGACAAAATACTACTTTTTGTTTTCATAACTTCAGTTTTAATGTGCACTTTTACGCACTGGTTTAACTTGTGTATATTATACACTAAAGAAACCAAAAAGTCAATACAAAATAGCCTTATTTTGAAAGGCTATTTTTGATTGCGAGCCAATCCTAGTATGTGGTCAATAAATTCAGGCATAGTTGCTCCTACAGAATAGAGAGCCTTGGGAGTTAAAGATTCATCAGTAAGACCTGGGAGTGTATTGACTTCAAGAGCAAATATTCCCCTCTTTGGATGAATAATAAAGTCACTACGAGAATAATGACTAAGATTCAATCCTGTGTGGATTAATGATGCTAGGCGTTCGAGTTCACGCTTCTCATCATTCGAGAAATTACCTGGGCAGATTTCCTGCGCGATGCCGGTATATTTGGCTTCGTAGTCAAAGAATGCGCTCGTCTTCGGAACACGGATTTCAATTGGTGGGAGGACATAATTTTTCTGTCCACGGAATTGATCAACAACAGCAACAGTCGCTTCTTTACCTTCAATCATTTCTTCCACAATCAAACTCACTTGCTGATTCAAACCAACATTAAATGCTCGTACAAGTTCAGGATATGTTTTGCAAACATGCACACCCATTGATGAACCACTAGTTAGAGGTTTTACAATCCATGGAGGTGGCATAGTTTCCCAAACTTTCTTTGCTTTAGTTTCTGCGTAATCTTCTAGTGAACCATCAAAATCTTTTTGATAGGCTGGAAATAAAATATGCTTGGCTGTATTTATACCAAGTTTGTCGAATTCTTCTTTTGCAAGAGCTTTGTTATAACCAACTGCTGAAGCAAATGCTCCACTACCTGTATATGGTATGCCCCACTGGTCGAGAATTTGTTGTAGTTTGCCATCTTCGCCAAAGTCACCATGAAGAGCATTGAAGACAACATCAACTGAATTCAAAATATTTTCCATTGTTGTAGGTACGCCACCTAAATGCCACAAGCCATCTTTATCAATTAAAATATCAACAGTTTTGTATTTATTATTTAGTGTGTCACTTCGAAGATGTGCCAAAACATTGGCACCAGTTTTCAATGATACTTCATATTCAGAACTTATTCCCCCACGAATAACGCCGACTTTAATCATGAGTATATAATACCATTGAAAGACTATTTCAAAAAATCTTTTCCTCTCTTTTTCTTGTGAAAGGCAATTGCAAATCGATGCGCTTCACTGTTGGCAAGTAGAATAGACCTCTTGTTTGTCTTGATGATAGATTCATCTCCAATGATAGCGCGAGCTTTATGGTGATTATCTTTTACAACAGAAGTAATTGGTATTACAAATTGATACCTATCAAGTACTCGCTTGGCAACATTTATCTGTGCAGTACTACCATCAACTACGATTAAATTCGGCATCCCCCATTGTGTGTGGCGAAATCTGCGAGACAAAACTTCTTCAAGAGCACCTGTATCATTGGCATTGTCTTGGGTGCGAATAATAAATTTCTTATACTCTTGCTTAGATATCTTTCCATTTTCAATTACAGTCATTACTCCAACCATATTCTTGCCCCCCATATGGGCAATATCATAGGCTTCAATTCTATATATCCCTAGGTCGGACCTAGGAGTATTTTCATCTTTAATCAGTGCCACATCATTAATATGCTCAAGCGCAAATATTCTTTTTTTTACTTCTTGGGCTTTTTCGAATTCTTTCTTTTTTGCCAAATTCAACATTTCTTTTCGCAGATTAATTACAATCTTTTTCTTTTTA
>JAIOQC010000072.1 GCA_021413565.1 Candidatus Nomurabacteria bacterium | reverse complement strand
TCTACCATTATTTGTTTTAAAATTTTCTGGAGATTCCAGTGGTCCAACTACTTTGATTAAATCACCATAATCAATTTCAATATTTCTATCCACGATTGCAATAATATTTGTTTTTGAATTTATTGGTTGAAATGTAATTCTTTGATTGTTTGCTCGAACATCTGGCAAAGCAATCACTACTCCTTCAACAATTACTTTTTGTCCAATTACATTTTTATAATCTGGTGCACTGGGTACAAAGAACACAAAACGAACAATAGCCACACAGATTAATATGAGTACTATAAAAATTTCATTCTTTGTAATATTCATAATTATCCTTAAAATCCATTTCCCTTAGGAAAAACCCACAATACACAAAAGTCCTAGGCATTGCCTAGGACTTGGGATATTGCTGAAATTCAGCGTAAGTTGTTGCTAAAACATCAGCACGTTCATTGTGAATATGACCAGAGTGCCCTTTTACTTTCTGCCACTTTAAATCTCCATCAAATAATCGAATTGAGGCAATCAATTTTTGCCACAACTCTTGATTTAAGACTTGTTTTTTATTGGCAGTTTTCCATCCATTCTTTTCCCAATTATGTATCCAAGTTGTTACACCGCCTAAAACATATGCTGAATCAGTGTGAATTATAATTGAAAATAAATCTTTTTTAGGTGAAAATTTTTTATGAATATAGTTTAAAGCCTCAATAACTGCCTGTAATTCCATGCGATTATTAGTAGTATCTTTTTCATAACCACCAAGTTCGTCAACAACTTTATCATTTTCTGTTATTACTACACCATATCCCCCACGCCCTGGATTACCTAAGGATGATCCATCAGTATATATTTCGATAATCTTATTCATATATTTATATATTAACAATAAGCGAGTAGAATAAACAAGTTTACTTGTTTATTCTACAATGTAGGTACTACACTGCGATTGATACATCAATAATTCTTAACCTAAGCTCAGTACGACCAGCAAAAGTACTTTTCTCAAAATTAGCAGTTAGGTTTATTTTCATACCCTCAGTAAGACCCACTCCTGCACAAAAACTATCGCGAGTCTTGAAGAAAGCAATTGCTTTAACTGGTCGATTCTTACTATTTAAAAATATAATTTCTAAATGATTTTTTTCTTTACCAAATTCTTTAATTTCATGAACTGTGATTTTTTCAAAAAGAAAACTTGGCTTAGGATTACCAATTCCGTATGGGGCTAATTTTTCAATAACTGAATAATTTTCTTTTGTAATATCATCAAGTGTAATAATGGCATCTATCTCTTGCTCTTGGCTCTCTTGCAAACTATCAACTGTGTCCAATACACCAATGAGTCTCTCTTCTAAAAAATGAACTTCTTCGTGCGACACAGAAAATCCACCAGCACTTTTATGTCCACCAAAAGAAAGCAAAGAATGCTCGGGTAAAGATGACATTAGAGAAACGAGATTTACACTTCCCCATCCTCGACAAGAACCTCGTATTGTATCACTACCCTCTGAACCCCAAACAAATACAGAACGCTTGTATTCTTCAGCAACTTTTGAAGCCACCAATCCCAGAACTCCAACACGCCAAGACGGATTACCAATCACAATAATTGATTTCTCTTCTCTTTTATTTAAAGTATGCTTAACTTCTTTCATTATCAGAGCAACATTTGATTTTCTTTCATTGTTTATTTTTGACAAGTAATCAGCCACTGTTCGTGCTTCTACAGAATCTGTGGTTGATAACACTTCAAAGGCTTGTCTTGGACTACCCATACGAGATGCGGCATTTAACCGAGGAGCCAGTGTAAAAGTCACATCTTCTTCGTTAAGTTTTGTAATATCTACACCTGCCTTGCGAAAAAGTTCAACAAGCCCAGGTCGACGTGATTTTTGTAAAACTTTCAATCCATAATATGCCAAAACTCTATTCTCATTTACTAATGGAACCTGATCAGCGAGAGTTGCAAGACCTGCCATATCAAGCAACCATTTCTCCCATCCTTTTTGTATACTCCATTCATTCGGATAAGTTTTCAACATTCCACAAACAAGCTTAAAAGCAATGCCTGCGCCACAAAGCATCTTATCTGGATACATACAGCCTTCTTGTTTGGGATTAATAATTGCAAAAGCTTTAGGAATTTCATCTTGGGGTAAATGGTGATCAGTAATAATTACATCCATGCCCGCGTTTTGCGCAAAAGCAACTTCGTCTACGGCCGTAATACCTAAATCAAAAGTAATCAATAATTTAACATCATTTTTAATAAAATCTTCAATTGCACCTAAGTGCAATCCGTAACCTTCATCATGACGGTCTGGTATATAAATAGAGAAATTTTCATATCCAATCTTAGTAAAAAAGTCATGCATAATAACCCCAGCAGGTATACCATCACAATCATAATCAGTATAGACAACAATCTTTTCTTGGTTTTTTATAGCATCGTAAATACGATTACAGGATTTCTCCATATCACGCAAAAGATATGGATCGTAAAGATGGTCATCGTAACTAGGGTTTAAAAAATGTTCTTTTTCGGATGGTAAAATACCACGATTATTTAAAAGTAGGTCTAGGAGTTCAACTTGATTTAGCATACAAAGAGTATTGTAACATACTTCATATTACCAATTAGATTGGCCTTAGGCCTTGTTTAGAGCCTTTATTCCAGCGAGAGTACCTTTGTCCAAGAATTCCAAAGTTGATCCACCGCCAGTTGAAACAAAACCAAAACTATCTTCAATTTTTAGTTTTGAAATCAAGGCTACAGTATCCCCTCCTCCAATAATACTTTCAGCACTACTTTTAGCAATAAGTTTTAATAATTGTTCAGTTGCGAGACTATTACCATTCTCGTATTTACCAAGTGGCCCATTCCAAAGTATAAATTTAGATTTACTAATTAAATCTTTTAAAAGTTCAATTGTTTTTGGTCCAGCATCAACGATATTTTCATCTTTCGCGACATCACTTGGCTTAGTAAATCTGTGCTTATTCCCTTTAATAACTTCAACATCAACAGGGAGAATTAGGTTCTGATTCTTTAAAAGAGTATTAATATTGAAATTTGTAGATTCAACAAGAGATACACCAACTTCATATCCTTTTGCTCTAAAAAAATCATTCGCAATTGCACCAGCAATAACTGTATTGTCGGCATGTTTAAGGAACTTTTTAATTAAAGGTATTTTGGTTTCAAATTTTGCACCACCTAATATAAATAAAAATGGATGAGTTGGTTCAAATGCTTTAGACAACATCTTTATCTCATCTAAAAAGTTCAAACCAGCATATCCTTCAATATGCTTTGTTATACCAACAATTGAAGCATGAGTTCGGTGTGAGACTGAAAATGCTTCGTTTACAAACAAATCACCATAACGAGACAGTGCGCGAGCAAATGATGGAGCATTGTCTTTCTCACCTTTTTCTCGACGTAAGTTTTGAAGCAAAACAATATTCCCTTTTTTCAAACCTGCTAATATATTTTCTGTCTCATCTGAAAATATAGGTGTCTCAACAAAAACAGCTTCGGGTATATACTTTTTGAGTCTAGTTGCAATGGGTTTCAAATTACCATCTACCTCGCTCTTGTTTTCCATGTGAGTAAGTAATATAACGATTGCACCTTTTTTCTGTAAATAAGTAATAGTACCTAAGGCTTTTTTAATACGAAAATCATCTAATATTTTGCCATCTTTCATTGGTAAATTAAAATCCACTCGCACAAGAACTCTTTTGCCTGATAGATTCTCTATGTCTTTAATTGATTTCATCCCGTATGAGATAGGGAGCCTTTAGTCTCCCGTATCTTATTAAATATTAATAGTCTTACAACCTTTGTGATTTTTTTCATATATTCTTTCTATTTAACAAGCACATCTCATACGGGATCATATTATTTACAAACGGCGATGATTGCGCCGAACTTCTTAGGATTAAGACTATCTCGTCCGACAAGAAAACCATCCGCAGTAGCATCCACAAATGCTTGTGCATTTTGTGGATTCACTGACCCACCATACAACACTCTAGTTGCATGAGCTACTTTTGAATCAAAAATATCAGAAAGAACTTTACGAATAAAAATCTTCATTTCTGTGAATTCTTCAGGAGTGGCTACTCGTGTCGCATGACTCCCAATCGCCCAAACTGGTTCATAAGCAATTACAATATTTTTCATTTGTAATTTTGACACATTCTTCAGGCAGTCAATTAATTGATACTTAACAAGAGCGAGATAATCTCCATGAGTATCACGAACATTTTCTCCAATACAAACAACTGGGATTAATTTTGACTTGAGGGCTTGTAGTATTTTCTTGTTTACAATTTCATCAGTGTCACCAATTGAGCGTCTTTCAGAGTGACCAATAATTACATAAGTGGCTCCTAATGACGAAATCATTGATGACGAGACCTGAGAAGTATAAGAGCCTTCTAACATTTCAGAAGTATCCTGTGCTCCAAGTTTAATCTTCTTGTTAGGGACTTTTTTGGCAGTAGTTAAAAATGGGTATGGTGGACAAACAACAATATCAACATTCTTACTGTCTTTTGATGCAGTTACTATACCTTTAAAAAGAGCCTCTGCTTCTTTGAGAGACTTAGGGTTCATCTTCCAGTTGCCAATAACTAGCCTTTTTGACATAAGTCTATTATAGCACACAGTGAGTTATTTTGGATTTGAAGCTTATTTTAATGCTTATGTAAAGCAAAAAGGGGTTTAATATCTCTTATTGAGATTCTTTCCAACTTGATATATTCCAAGTACCCGACGCACCGCTTGAGAAATTATTATTAGCCAACCCAGATTCATAAGTTACACTTGAACCACCTTCAATTTCAACACGATAAGCAGTGACTTCCTTCAAAGATGCTCCACCAGAAATTTTGACTGTTCCATTTGGTGCATACAGAATCACAGCCCCAGCACCACCTGAGATAGATACAGCAGAGGTCGAGGAACTTGTTGTTAATATCATAATATAACTACCATTTACTCCTGAACCAGTTGCGTTACCACCCCCAGAAATAACAATTGTGCCATCAACAATAATTACTCCATCATCTGTTCCATAATTTGAAGATAACTTAATTTGACCACCACCACTTAATGTCAGGTTCCCTGTAACCCATAATGTTCCAGAGACAGTGAGAATACCACCACCTGAAACAGAGAGATTACCTACTATTTTCTTTGGACCTAATGTAGCCCCTGCCCAACCAACAGAATAATCACCAGTTGATGTTCCACCAGCAAGTGCATCAGCTTGCCATGCAGTTATATTGGCATCTGAAACTGGATATGCAATATATGTTGGATCAGTTTGGGTGATACAAGATTTATTATTGCCAGTGCCAGACTGACAATAAATATTACCCGTAGAATTTGTATAATTCACCGTATTTGCTTGAGCAGTGCCCGAAATTGTACCTACATGTAATTGATTCCACA
>JAIOQC010000071.1 GCA_021413565.1 Candidatus Nomurabacteria bacterium | reverse complement strand
GTCTTATTTTAATGACAAATGATGGGCGTGTAACTGACCGTTTGCTTTCACCTAAATATGTCCATGAAAAAGAATATATAGTAAAAGTCACTCCAGCGTTCAATGATAAATTCATCACTGATATGGGTAAAGGTGTCGCTTTTGATGGATTTGTTAGTAAGAAATGTAAAGTATGGAGAAAAACAAAAGACACATTTCATATTATATTAACTGAGGGCAAGAAACGCCAAATCAGACGCATGTCTGAAGCACTACACCATCAAGTAACAAATTTGAAACGTATTCGTATTATGAATATTGAACTTGGTAAAATACCACTCGGTGGGTTCCAAGAAATCACAGGCAAAGAACTAGATGAATTACTCCAACTTCTAAAATTAAAATAGCAAAAAGAAAACACACATCATAAATAATGTGTGTTTTCTTTTTGCTATCGATTGCCTATTTGGCAATGTAGGGAAGCAGGCCCATAAATCGTGCGCGCTTGATAGCAACTGCCAACTTTCGTTGGTTCTTTGCAGTCACATCAGTACGTCGACGAGCAAGCATACGAGCACTCGGTGCCAAGAATCGGCGGAGCAACTCTACATCTTTATAATCAATATGTTTTATATTGTTTGATGAGAAATAATCTTGTTTCATAAATTCGTAATTTGTAATTAATAATTCGTAATTGTCTTAGAACGGTATATCCTCGGCGTTGATTTGTTCATCTGGATAATCAATACTTTCGAATCCTTCATCTTCACTTGCAACTGTTGCAGGTGCCTTAGATGATCCTTCAGCACGAGGAGCACCACTTGATGCGCCACCACCTGTTGAACCAAATTGTACACGGTCAGCGATAACTTCAGTACGATACTTCTTTGTACCTGTACCTGCATCATCCCAACTCCTTGTCTGCATTCGGCCCTCTACCATCACCTGAGAACCCTTTTTCATATATTGAGCAACAGTTTCAGCTTGACGACCAAAAACAACAACATTGTGATAATCTGCAGCTTCTTGGCGAGCACCATTCTTGTCTTTCCAGACACGATTAGTTGCAACAGAAAAACTACATACTTTGATTCCAGAAGGAATCGCTTTGAGTTCAGGATCACGAGTAAGATTACCAATGATCAGTGCTTTGTTTAAATACATGTGTTTAAGTAGTAAGTAGTAAGTAGTAAGGATTAAATTCATTTCTCCTTTATACGTACTACTTTCTACATGCTACTTTTAATAACTTTATTATACCACTAGTGCTTCGATTTCTTTGTCGATAACTTCTTCGTTGATTGGATCTACCTTTTCAGTACGAGTAGTAGCACGACGCTTTGATCCTTCAGGCTTACCATAAGGACGCTTAGCAGACATAGTACTTTCACGAACAGTTTTGATTAATAGATAGCGTACAAGCTTTTCATTCTTGTCTAACATGTCTTTAATTACATTCGCTTGTACAGATGTACATTCGAATTTTACCCAACCAAAGTATCCGTATGAAAACTTCTGCTTTTTGTTTGCAACAGAGCGAGACATTTCATAAGCAAGTTCCATCATTTTTGGATTTTCATCAGCAACAAAAATTGCTCCTTGATTACTCAAAGTATCCTTGAATGCTGTTACTTCACCACTTAGGTTTTCTTCAGCAATTGAAGGAACCATTATATACCCTACTTCATAGACGCCAAGTTTAGCCTCTACTTCGTTATTATTTTCTTCCATGAGATGTATACGTAAAAAACGTAATAAATTATTCTTTTTAATATGTTTGGCTATGGACCTGTGTGTACCGACTATAAGGTCGGCACAAACCAAACGTGCAAATATAGTAACAAAAATAAGACTTTTTGTCAAAAATTGTACAAACGAAAACTCCAATCTCCCTAGGTCTTGCCTAGGGAGATTGGAGTTTTATTAAAGGACAATTTATCCAGTGGCATCTTTACCTCTTCCAACGCTATAGCGTTTATACGGGTAAAGGTATATTTAAGGAACGAGTTCGGTTACATTTATGGTTCTTTCGATGATTGAGATGTTGTTGGCAATGTCTGTAGCAGTATATGTGATTGTGTATATTCCAACAGTAGCAGTATCAACAGTTCCACTAACTACAACTTCAATAGTTGCATCTGTATCATCTGTAGCAGTTGCTCCCAATTCAGTATATGTATCCCCAACAATTAAATTAATTACTGAATCACCAACTAAAGTTATGATTGGTGCAGTTGTGTCACCAGTTGGCTCAGGTGATGGTTCTGGGATTGGTGTTGAACCTCCTCCACCTGATGAACCATTGAGCAATGCACGAAGTTGGTCTTTGTTTACACAAACTTCATCACTACTATCTCCAATACAAAGTTCTTGAGTTTGAACTCTTTGAGTTCGCACAAAATCAACAATCGCAGTACCACTCTCTGCAATCCCTCTCAGGAACTCTGCAACCTTTATAGCAAGTGTTGGGTTTTCAAAAGTTGGCAATGATTGAACTTTGATGTCGAGTTCTTTAATAGCATTAATAGCAGTAGCCATGATGGGTCTGTCTTGAAGAGTGTAATATCCTCTGGAGTCTGTACTAACTGCTTCGGGGATGAAGTCTCTGACATTTTGAGCAGAGAAACCAGCATAAGTATCAGTCATTTCCATACCTGAGAGAGTGTTCCATTTATAGAGTATTGGGTTGAGTCCTCGAATTGCTTCTAAGCCTTTAGTGAATTGTCCTTGTGTATCTTTTAATCTTTCGTCTGATGATGCAGTGATGTTACCTGAGGAGTCGGTGACGAGGGTACCGGCGCCGTAGGCAGAAAAAGTTATACCGCCACCGTCTTGAATAGTCATACGTTTTACAATTGAACCTGAGCTTGCTGAACTATTGGTGTAAAAGTCAATATATGTATCCCACCCTGAACCACGTCTGAAGGCAATTCCTGCTGCTCCATGGCCACCACTATACATAATACCGTCTTGACCAGGAGAACTACCGTCACCACTAATACGAATACCATTACCAGCAAATGCACTAATATTTGTTTGAGCACTCCCGTTAGCAACAGAAGTTCCAGTGATTCCTAATTTTTGTGCAGGTGCAGTCGTCCCAATACCGACGTTGCCACCGCCTGGTTGAAGGACTAAGTATTGATTTCCTCCTCCACCGGTATTCGCTTGAATTGAGAAATAATTTCCGCCGGATTGATTCGCTCTGAAGTATCCGTAACTGGAACCTCCACCTGTTCCTCCGAT
>JAIOQC010000069.1 GCA_021413565.1 Candidatus Nomurabacteria bacterium | reverse complement strand
CCAACTGTTGATAGTATAATGATACTCCAATAGACAATACGATATATTGTCATCATTTTTTGACTACGAACAAGCTTTTTGAGCATCACATTATTCTCCTTAGAAAGCATTATTTCTTCGTCTAAAATCTTTTTGGTTTCGGGGTCCATTAGATGAACTTTAGCATAAAATGGCTAAAAATAAAAGGTGTGCTCTCGTCAGGATGTCTCGCCCTACGGTCGCGGGTGCTTTTCTCGTTTTGTTTACAAAACATAGAAAAGCCTTTCGACCCCTGAACGCAACTAAAGAAGTTTAGTTGCTCGAGAGCACAACATAAAAAACCTTAAGAGGTTTTTTATGTTGTGCTCTCGTCAGGAGTCGAACCTGAATCAGCTCGTTAGGAGTGAGCTATTCTATCCATTGAACTACAAGAGCAAGATAAAAACACCGTTTCCGGTGCTTTTATCGTACATTATTCTTTTAGATATGGCTACTCTGTGATTCCTAGGAGTTCAACAATTTTAGGCTTATTAAAACCAACAATGATTTGATCATCAATGATAATAACTGGCACACCCATTTGACCACTCTTTTGAACCATTTCTTGACGCTTAACTGTATCCACACCAACATCGAAGTCTTCAAAAGCGATATTTTTTTCCTTAAAGAAATCTTTTGCCATGTGGCAGAAGTGGCAAGTCTGTGTACTGTAAATTGTTACTTTTTTCATAATTTTTTAGCTGTTAAACAGCGAATATTTGATAATTAGAATCTTATTATAGCATAAATATAAATGGTGCAAATATTGCTCTATTGACTAACATAATCCAGATGCTAGTATGGGGAAAAACAAGTAAATCATGGCCAAAAAAGTAATTACTGCAGTACTGATTGCTACCCCATGGGGTCATGCAATCAATTTTGAAGGAAAGTACGCCTTCCTTGATTATCATGGCAATTTCAGAGATTTTACTATCGGACAGGAATATTCCTGTGAGATATTTTATCGTCTAAATTATGGACTATATCCCGATAAATCCAATCGAGACTGGACACATATGGATGGTGCCTCACGCGAGGAGATTTCAGAAAGTATCAAATTTAAGAAATACAACATAGGGATAGAAAAAGAAGCCGAGAAGAATCCAGGGTTTGAAAAATATCGTTTGTCAGCAAACAATGCATTCCCAAAATTCAATATAAAAATATTATAATATTAAGTCCATTCCATAGGAGTGGACTTTTTCATATATTTTTACTCTTTCTTACTAAATGTCCTCTTAATAAATCCCCAAAAACTATAATCATTAGCAGTTGAATCTACAATTTCCGTCTTCTGTTCTTCATCAACAATTACCACCATCTTCTCTCCTGGCCTTACAACTTGGAATTTATCTCTTATAGATTCTTCTTTACCTTCATCTGTTGAAAGCTTAGAAATATCACTAGACAAAGATGCTTCTCTTTTACGTAAATCATCAATTTTCATTAATTCAGATTCTTTATTCTTATTTGTCTCACGCTCTTTGATAATCAAACCAATTGTATTGTAAGAAAACAAAACAACTATCAAAAAGAGTACTATAAGGGCAAGTGGTGAGTGCCACAATTTATGTTCTTGTTGTTTGTTGAATTTCGCCATAAATATTGCTATAATTATAGCATGATTTTCAATACACGAAATAAACGTAGAGTAGAGAGGATTTTCGCAGTTATTGCCATCCTTGTGATTTTAAGCATGATAATGCTCTATCTTCCCGCTTTAACTACTAAATAATAGCAAGAAAAAACACCCATTTGGGTGTTTTTTCTTATTTTGCCAAATGACAACTAAAATTATTTTAGTTGTCATTCCCGCTACGCATCATCTTGAGGAAAACATCATGAGAAATGTTTATTTTTCCTCTACCTGCCATCTTTTTCTTGCCTTTCTTCTGTTTCTCTCGGAGTTTCATCTTGCGAGTAATATCTCCTCCATACATATGCTGGGTCACATCTTTCATAAAAGCACTAACTGATTCAGATGATATAATTCTGCCAAGGGCTTTGCCTTGAATTTTAAAAGCAAACTGTTGTCGCGGTATAACCTTTTTTAATTTTTCTACTTGATTCTTTGCATCCTCCTCTACTCGACGTCTCGAGACAACTCGTGTGAAAGCAACCATTGGTTCATCTGCCACAAGAATATCAAGGCGTACAACATCTGCTTCTTTATACTCACCTATTTCATACGAAATTGATGCATATCCTGATGTTATGCTCTTTAAATGATCAAAGAAGTCGCGCATGAGTTCTCGGAGTGGCATTTCCAAATCTATCGAAGATCGATTGTCTCCGAAATTATCTGTCATTTTCACATCTCCTTCATGCTCATAAAAAAATGGCATAAGGACACTTACGTATTTTGTCGGAACAATAATCTTGACATCTACCCAAGGTTCGAATACTTTCACTATATTCCCATCATCAGGGAAAAGGTGTGGTGAGTATATTGTCTTCTCTTTGCCATCACGTAGAATCACTTTATAAGTAATAGAGGGCATAGTGACCACAAGTTCCAAATCAAATTCACGATTGAGTCTCTCTGTCACAATTTCCAAATGGAGCATTCCCAGGAATCCACATCGGAATCCTCTACCCAAACTGCCAGATGTTTCCTCTTCGTATGAGAAAGAAGAATCAGATAA
>JAIOQC010000068.1 GCA_021413565.1 Candidatus Nomurabacteria bacterium | reverse complement strand
AAACTTTATAAAAAGCGTGAAGAAGACAAGGCTCGATTAAAATCTGGTATGTCTATTTCCTCAACTACTGAGATAGAGTGGGGGAATCAGATACGATCGTATGTTTTGCATCCATACAAGATGGTCAAAGACCATCGCACAGATGTTGTAGTCAATGATGTTGATAAAGTTCTACAAGATGGCAATATTGATGAGTTTATTGAAGCTGAAAAAAGCTTATAACATAAAGAAAAACAACAAACTTTGATTAAGAATGAAAAAAAGTTATAATGTTTGAGTGATAAGTGGATAGAGAGAAGGGAATAGTGAGCCCAGCCCTATCCGCTTTTCTCTTGTTACTTTACGCTCATATGATTTATTTCAATAATGTTACAAAAAAATATGCAAAAGATGAAAATCCTTCTATTGATAATATTACATTATCAATCTCTCCGGGTGAATTTGTCTCTGTTGTTGGGCATTCAGGTGCCGGTAAAACAACATTAACTAAATTGATACTTGCAGAAGAGTCTCCTACAGATGGTACAGTATTTTTTGAGTCAACAGATATTCATAAACTATCCAACAATGATTTGACTGGTTTCCGTCGCAAGATAGGTGTGGTATTTCAAGATTTTCGTCTGTTGCCCAATAAGAATGCTTATGAAAATATTGCTTTTGCTATGGAAGCCACAGGCAAAGATGACGAAGAGATTTCAGAGGATGTTCCACATGTTTTAGAATTAGTTGATTTAGCCCATAAGTCTTTTCATTTTCCTCACCAACTCTCAGGTGGAGAGAAACAGCGTCTCGCTATTGCCCGAGCGATTATTACTCAGCCAGATATTATTATTGCCGATGAACCAACAGGTAATCTCGACCCTATAAATACAGCCGAAGTAGTAAATATTTTGAAGAAGATCAACGATTTAGGTACAACTATCCTTTTGACTACTCACAATCGTTCAGTTATCGACCAGATTAAAAAGCGTGTTATTACCCTTGAAAATGGCCGTGTAATTCGTGATGATAAAGACGGTAAGTATATGCTATAATATTTTTATGTTGATGATGAATATCAAAAGAATTGTTCGTTCAGGTTATCGCAATTTTATGCGAAGTGGTTTTACTTCAATCGCTTCTATATTAATAATGACGATAACTCTTTTTGTTATTACAAGTTTGATATTTATTCAGGCCGCTCTAAGTGCATCACTCACTGACATAAGAAATAAAGTTGATGTGACTGTATATTTCGTACCAGGCGCAGAAGAATCTTCTATCAAAAATGTTCAACAAGCATTAGAAAAGCTTCCAGAAATAAAAGAAGTTACTTATACATCACAAGACCAAGCACTATCTGACTTTAAAGAGAAACATGCCAATGATTACCTAACTCTACAGGCTCTAGATGAACTTTCTGATAATCCACTCGGTGCATCATTGAATGTGCGTGCTCGGGATCCTTCACAATACGAAAGTATTAGTAAATATTTTGAAACTGACAATGTGATTTCAAAAGGTGCTCTTACTATTATAGACAAAGTTGATTATCATCAAAACAAAGTTGTAATCGACAGATTAACTTCAATTATCAATGGTGCCAAGCGTCTAGGTTTCGCTGTGTCACTTGCGCTCGCTCTCATTTCTATCGTTATTACATTCTCAACTATCCGCCTAATTATCTATATGTCTCGTGACGAGATTAGTGTGATGCGTTTGGTTGGAGCAGGGAATCAATACATTCGTGGTCCATTTATCGTTTCAGGTATGCTTGTGGGTATTGTGGCATCACTACTTACTTTGATATTGTTCATTCCAATTTCTATTTGGTTGGGCAATCAAATGACCGATTTCTTTGGTATTAATCTATTCTCATACTATAAATCAAATTTCATTCAGTTGTTTATTATAATGCTCGGCTCAGGAATAATTCTCGGTAGTATTTCAAGTGCCTTTGCTATTCATCGATATTTGCGCAAGTAGATCAATCTAAACTTTTATATTTATAAATATGACCACAAAGACACCTACTCTCAAAAAAGATTCTCAATGTAAATATATTTTTGTCGTCGGTGGTGTAATCTCTGGGGTTGGTAAAGGAGTCGCTGCGTCTTCTATTGCTCGTATACTAAAAGACCGTGGTAAGCGTGTTACTGCTATCAAGATTGATCCATATATCAATTTGGATGCTGGTACTATGAACCCAACTGAGCACGGAGAAGTGTTCGTCTTAGATGATGGTGATGAGACTGATCAAGATATGGGTAATTATGAGCGATTCTTGGATATTGATTTGACCCGTATCAATTACATGACTACTGGTCGTGTGTATCAGACTGTTATTGAGAAAGAACGCAATTTAGAATATGCAGGTAAATGCGTTGAAGTTGTTCCGCACATTCCACTTGAGGTTATTCGTCGTATTGAAGTTGCTCGTGACAATGCTCGTGCTGATGTTGTCGTAATAGAAATTGGTGGAACAGTAGGAGAGTATCAAAATATGCTTTTCCTTGAAGCTGCTCGTATGATGAAAATTAAACACCCAAAGGATGTGTTTTTTGTAATGGTTTCTTATTTGCCAATTCCATCAAAGATTGGCGAAATGAAAACAAAGCCAACTCAATACGCTGTTCGGACGCTGAATGGCTCTGGTATCCAACCAGATATTATTATTGCCCGTAGTTCTCAGCCACTAGATGACAGACGCAAAGAGAAACTTTCAATGTTTTGTAATATTATTCCCGAGCGTGTCATCTCTGCTCCTGATGTTAATAGTATTTATGATATTCCTTTGAATTTCGAAAAAGAAGGACTTGGTGACATTATTTGTGATGTTGTGGATATGAAGTGCGACGGTGCTTCCAATGCCAAATCTCTTGAGTGGAAAAAGTTTGCGAAATCAGTTCACTCATCAAAGTCAGAAGTTCACATAGCAATCATTGGTAAGTATTTTTCTCATCAGTAGATTTTGAAAAGAATCCTAAACTCTTGAAGAACCTTTCAGTTTATGATGGTGTCATTGTTCCAGGTGGATTTGGTTCTCGTGGTATTGAGGGCAAGATTTCTGCTATACAATACGCTCGTACTCACAATATCCCATATTTTGGTTTGTGTTACGGTATGCAACTTTTAGTTATTGAATATGCTCGTAATGTTCTTGGGTTAAAAGATGCCAATACTCGTGAAATTAATTCATCGGGTGGGAATATGGTTATTGATATTATGGAAGACCAAAAAGAGAAAATTGCTACAAAGAAACTCGGTGGTAGTATGCGTTTAGGTGCATATGATGCAGTTCTATCAAAGGGAAGTATTGCAGAGAAGGCGTATTCTTCAACCAAGATTTTTGAGCGTCATCGTCATCGTTATGAAGTCAACAACGCTTATGTTGAAATGCTAGAAAAGAAAGGTTTAGTATTTTCTGGTAAATCTCCAAATGGTATGTTGATGGAAATTGCCGAATTACCAGCATCAAAACATCCATTTTTCTTGGGCACACAATTTCATCCTGAATTCAAAGCTCGTCCACTGTCTCCTCATCCATTGTTTACTGCATTTATAAAAGCCTGCGTTAAGAATAATAAAAAATAACTACACATATGTGTAGTTATTTTTTAATAAGTTTATTGCCGACGTAGAGCAAGCGAAGTAAGAAAGTACTCTTTCTTACTTCCGAGCCGAGGAGAGCAAAAAGAGGTTTATAACCCCGCACCTTTGGTGCAGACCCGTGTGAGCTAAGCGAACTCCAAACGGGTCCAGGGCTTGCCCTTGGGGTTTAACCTCTTATTGTGCAAGGCTTGTCTTACCATCTCTCATCCTACTCTCACTGATGATTTTTAGAATCAAATCTTCATCGTCTGTGATTGTGTATAAATCCAAGTCCGCTGGACTAATAGTTTTATATTTATCTATCAATACTTCTTTGATTAAGTTTTGAATTGGATTCCAGAATTCTGAACCAAACAAGATAATTGGAATTTTATCTAATTTGCCTGTTTGTTGCAAAGTTAGCATTTCAAATAGTTCATCGAGCGTTCCGAATCCACCAGGACAGAATATCACTACTTCAGTTGCATAAGACATAGCAACTTGTCTAGCAAAGAAGAAGTAGAATGGAATTTCATTAGTGACATACGGATTTGTTATTTGTTCATTGATTGTGAGTCCTACTGATTTTACTCCTGCTTCAAAACCACCTTTATTAGCAGCTTCCATAATTCCAGAACCTCCTCCAGACAAAATATTGTAACCAAGTTCTTTGGCAATACGATAAGCCAATGAATGTGTTTGTTTATATGCAATATGATCTTCAGGTAATCTTGCTGAACCGTAGAATGTCACTGATGGAGTGAAATCTTGAATTAGACTAATACCTTGTCGAAACTCTTCCTGAATCATGCACAATTTAGTTTCATCATGATTTTCACCATAAAGAGTGATACACCCGTTTTTAATATCTTCAATTGTTAACTGTTTTGGTCTGTATTTTTGAGGCCCTGTATTTTCTTTCATATGTAGTTGATTATACAAGAAATATTCGTTATTTCCAACCAGAACTTACATATAAATTTATTGATTTTTAAGCTTTTTATGGTAATATGTGCAAACATTGCGAGATCGTCTAATGGTAGGACACCTCCCTCTGGAGGAGGTTATCTTGGTTCGAGTCCAAGTCTCGCAGCAACCTTGAGTTAGTACGAAGATAGTTAGTAAAAATTATGGAAATAAAATTAGAAGAGAAAACTTTAGACGCTCTTAAATGGATAGTGAGTATTTTGAATAAAAATAATATCCCTTATCGTATTGGAGGTGGTTTTGCCGCTCATGTGTATGGTTCATCTCGCCCTGTAAATGATATAGATTTTTCTTTGTCTGGAGAATATTTTCCTATTATTGTTGCAGAAACTAAAGATTATATTACTTCTGGACCAAAACATTATCTAAATGAAAAATGGGATTGTGACACTATTTCATTGAATTATAATGGCCAAGAAATCGATATAACAGATATCGATACTTTAAGAATGAGCAATAAAGAACAAACAGAATGGTTCCAAACAAAAGATAACTTTAGAAAATTTCCTAATAAAATAGTATCGATTGCCGGTATAGAGGTTTCTTTAATTAATCCTCGTGATTTAATCGCTTATAAAAAAGAACTTGCTGATAAAGACCACCAATATCAAATGCTCGATGTTCAAGCGATAGAAAAATATATTGAAAATAATTAAGCACTCAAAGACCATCGAAATGCTAAGATAATCAATTTTGAATTCAAATTGTAGTATAATAAAAATATGGAAAATACTAAGAAAATTTGGTTTAAAAGGAAATTATATGGTTGGGGTTGGACG
>JAIOQC010000070.1 GCA_021413565.1 Candidatus Nomurabacteria bacterium | reverse complement strand
AATGTCTGGCCACACATTTGTGTGGAGATCCGTGGACTTTTAAAATAGCATTTTGCGGAATCTTTATTTCTGTTCAGGATTTTCTTTTACTTCTGCATCTTTGATTTCTTCACCTTGAGTTTCAGGAGTCGGATTAGCATCTGTCGCAGGTGCTTCCTTTGACATCGCTTCACCAATCTTTGAAAGTTCAGCTGTGAGTTCTTCAAGAGACTTCTTGATTGCATCAATATCAGTTCCTTCTTTAGCTGTTTTAACAGCAACTATTTTCTCTTCAATACTTGCCTTGATTTCAGCTGTTACTTTATCACCGTATTCTTTGACTGATTTTTCAGCACTAAAGATTGCCATTTCTGCTGTATTCTTTTCATCAACAAGTTCTTTCTTTTTTGCATCTTCTTGTGCATGATCCTCAGCATCTTGTTGCATCTTCTTAATGTCTTCATCAGAAAGACCTGAACTTGCTTCAATACGAATTGACTGTTCTTTACCAGAAGCTTTATCTTTTGCTTTTACATTTAGTATTCCATTGGCATCTACATCAAAAGTAACTTCAACTTGTGGCATACCTCGTGGTGCTGGTGGAATACCTTCTAGGATGAATCGACCTAGAGATTTATTGTCAGAGGCCATTGGGCGCTCACCTTGAGTAATATGAATTTCCACACTTGTTTGATTATCAGCCGCTGTTGAAAATGTTTGAGATTTTGAACTTGGGATTGTTGTATTTCGTTCTACTAATTTAGTTGCAACTCCTCCTAGAGTTTCAATACCAAGTGAAAGAGGAATAACATCTAGAAGTAAGACGTCTCGAACATCTCCTTGTAGTACTCCTGCTTGAACAGCCGCACCAAGTGCCACCACTTCATCAGGATTAATAGAACGATTCGGTTCTTTGCCAAATAACTTCTTTACAGCTTCAACAATCGCTGGCATACGAGTTTGTCCACCCACAAGAATGATTTCATTGATTTCATTCATTTTAAATGGTGACGCTTCAACAGCCTTTTTTGTGATTTCAATTGAGCGAGTAACGTATTCTTCTGCAAGTGATTCGAGAACTGCACGAGACATCTTCAAGAGCAAGTGTTTTGGGCCTGAAGCATCAGAAGTAATAAACGGTATATTTATTTCAGATTCTGTTGTTGTTGAGAGTTCATGCTTCGCTTTTTCAGCTGCCTCCTTGAGTCTTTGCAATGCTAGAACATCTTTTGTTACATCAATACCAGATTCCTTCTTGTATTCGTCAGCAATCCATCGAACAATTTTCTGGTCAATATCCTCACCTCCCATATGAGAGTCTCCATCTGTTGATTTAACTTCAATAACATCATCGCCAACTTCTAGAACTGACACATCAAATGTTCCACCTCCGAAGTCGTAAACAACTATTTTTTCATTTTTCTTTGTGTTGAATCCGTATGCAAGTGCCGCTGCTGTCGGTTCGTTGATAATACGCTTGACATCAAGACCTGCAATTGCACCAGCATCTTTTGTTGCTTTACGCTGAGCATCATTGAAATACGCAGGAACAGTAATAACTGCTTCAGTAATTTTTTCTCCCAATTTTGCTTCAACATCTGCTTTGATTTTACTCAAAATCATTGCTGAGATTTCTTCTGGGCGCATAAAAGTATCACCGATTTTAGCTTCTACGCCACCGGTTGAACCTTTTTGAATTTTGTAAGGTATAGTTTTCTCGTCTTTCTGAATTTCTGGGTCGTCATACATGTGACCCATGAATCGTTTAATACCATAAATAGTATTTTCTGGATTAGTGACTGCCTGACGCTTGGCAAGTAAGCCCACCATACGCTCACCAGTTTTTGTTACAGTAACAACTGATGGTGTTGTGCGAGCACCTTCGATATTCTCAACTATTTTAGGTTGTCCACCTTCAATAATAGAAACTGCACTGTTTGTTGTACCCAAGTCTATTCCTATGATTTTTGACATATATTTTTTATATTAATTACTAATAATTTCTAATTTATGGACTTATTATATACTAACCATTTCTTTTTGACAAGTATTTAGCGACCGCTAAATACTTGTCAAAAAGACTTAATTTGCTATAATACAAAAGTATGGTTAAAAAATCTATTCAAAAGGCTATCTTACGGACACTTTCAGGTAAAAATGCCCTATCGGCTGATTCGGTCAAAAAAGACGCAGAAAGGGTTATTTTAGGTGAATGTACCCTATCAGATGAAAATGCTAGAGATGACAAATCTGTTAATTATGCAATTACTCGATCAATAAAAAATCTATTATCAGATGGACTTATTGAGACATTCAACTCTGAACATCAGAAATACTTTCGACTTACCTCTTCTGGTAAACACAAAATAAATAATATAATTTTAGATGCTGAATCAAGTTTGGTCTCAACTCAATGGGATGGATTCTGGAGAATAATTATTCTAGATATTCCCGAAGACCGTAAAAGTGAAAGAGAGGCTCTCCGTTATCTTCTAAAGAAAGCAGGATTTATTTGTATGAAGAATTCTGTATGGATATCCATGTATCCATTTGAACATCTATTCACAAATATAAAAAAAGATTTGGAACTCTCAACTGAAATGATGATTATTGTAACAGATAAGATAGACACAGAAACCGAAAAAGAATTTATTTCTCTTTGTAAATAAAAAACCTGCAAGAATTATTCTTACAGGGTTTTTATAATATTTATGGAGTTGGTTCGGGTGTAGGTTCTGGCGCAGGCTCGGGCTCAGGAATTGGTTCTGGAGTAGGTGTACAAATTCCACCTTCATCAATACCAGTTTCGTCTTGGTTTAAAATACCATCAGTACAAGTTGGCTCAGGTTCAGGTGTTGGGTCTGGTGTAGGTTCGGGGGCTGGAGTTGAATTTGTCGAATTAGAGGATTGCACCATGTTTAAGAATTGGTCCCGAGTAACACAAACATCATCAACACAAAGTTCACTAGTCTGAACCTTACCAATACTTGCAATATTATTTGCAATTCCTCTTAGGAAATCTGAAACCTTTGATGCAAGGGTTGGACT
>JAIOQC010000067.1 GCA_021413565.1 Candidatus Nomurabacteria bacterium | reverse complement strand
ATTTTTCCAGAACTTCATAGTTAAAGTGCGCCTTGCGATTGTCGATTAAAACTGACATATTCTTATATTAACATATTCTATGTATTGTATTCTCACATTGACATATCTCAATTTTTAATGTTAGAGTGTAAAAAAACCAATCGACATGAAAATAAAAATACTACTCGTGATTGTCTGCTGTATAGCATTCGGTCTCAGTGCTTTGGCACAAAGATTAAACAACTCTTACAGTAGGGATACTGTATTAAAAGATGGTAACATCATTATCGGCGAAAATATTCGCACAGAATTACAAAAGATTCCAATACCTGCAGGTGTTGATGCACGATTCTATAAGAAAATAGTGAATGCAGTTCAACATCAAAAAGAAATTGCCATAAGCACGCTCTCGTTGAACTTATTTTTTCAACTTGAAAAACAAATCAGACTATACCGCTATGACAATAAAAATGAGGTGTGGAATCCTTTATTGCAAACAAGGCACGAAAAGAATAACATTTTTCTGTATGTGGCTATATTTTTGATAATTTTTGATTTCTTTGCGGGACGGCAATCAAACATAAAAATGTCAGAGTTATTTTCTGTTTTCACACTAACCTTAATCGTAGGACTAATTTCTTTTGTGATACTTCTTATGTATCAACACTACACAACAACCTCTGTTGAAATCATTACGGACCATAAAGAATTAAGTCTGCAATTAACACTAAACGGAATTGGATTAGCACTTTTATCTGCATTAGCAATCTTTATGGGAAGAGCATTTTCTCGAAAAGAAGAAACGGATGAAAATCTAACTTGGGTATAGGCTGATGCCTACGCCAACATTAAGCCCTGTGCAATATTCACAGGGCTTTTTTTATATCAATTTTATAAATATGATATTGTATATATATGTCATCACAACCACAATTAACTGTTTCGGGTTACAGGGGTATCTGGGGAGACACACTCACAACAGATATTGCCAGAACTTATACTAATGCTTTTGCTAATTTTGTAAAAGAGAAAAATCTAAGCCCTATTATCTTGCTTGGACGAGACGGACGAGAAAGTGGTGAGGAAATAATAGAAGCAATTATTGAGACATTAAATACTCTTGGAATTAATTATATAAACGGAGACATCTTACCAACTCCAACAGTACTATTTGCTGTGCGTAAATATAAATACGATGGTGCAATTATTGTAACCGCAAGCCATAATCCTATTGAATACAATGGTTTGAAATTTGTCACAGACAAAGCACTTTTTACAGATGAGAATGAGGTGGCGAAAATAAAAAAGTATTACGAGAAAGAAATTAGTAATATTAAACAAAAGGAAATTATCCATGCTGACAAAAATAATATGTCGAGTGAGTTTCCTGTTCCTAACTTCCCTCGCGAACACGCAGACCATATTTTAAAAAACATAGATGTCGTATCTATTCAATCACAGAAATTCAAAGTTGCTGTTGATATGATAAATGCTTCTGCTTGTGTTGTTGATCCTTATTTATTCTCACAATTAAACATAGAACTCGTACCATTAAATAACATTCCTAATGGTAAATTCACCCACAAACCAGAACCATTAAAAGAGAATCTTTCTGAAATTGCACAACTTGTAAAATCATCTGGTTCTGATGTCGGTTTT
>JAIOQC010000073.1 GCA_021413565.1 Candidatus Nomurabacteria bacterium | reverse complement strand
AGTATTTGTTTCTGTGCTTGTGCTGAGAGATTAGTACTATCAGTACGCATATATGTAATATGACCCGCTTCGTATAATTTCTGAGCAACCTGCATGGTTCGAGAAGGAGAAAATCCCAAGCGTGATGAAGCTGTTTGTTGTAAGGTTGAAGTAGTAAAAGGTGCACGAGCAACTCTTTTTTGTTCACTGGTTTTTAAATCAGTTACAATCCATTTTTCTTTTCTACCCAATTCTAATATTTTATCAACAACTTTCTCGTCACGAGGTTCCTCATTGCAAGAAAGTGTAATACTATTTTTTTTCTTTGTATTAAAAATGCCTTCGAGTGTCCAATATTGTTCTGGGATGAATGCACGAATTTCACGCTCACGCTCCATAATGATACGCAAAGCGGGGGATTGTACTCGTCCAGCAGATAGTCCATAGCGAACTTTTTTCCAAATAATACCCGATAGGTCGTAGCCAACTAGGCGATCAAGTACTCTACGAGCTTCTTGGGCCTTGCGTAGATTTGTATCAATGTCGCGTGGGTGTTGTAGGGCTTCTTCAACTGCCTCTTTTGTAATTTCATGAAAAGCCACTCTTTTAATTGGAGCTTTGACTTTCTTATCACTCTTTAGAATTTCTTCAATGTGCCAAGCAATTGCTTCTCCTTCACGGTCCGGGTCAGTCGCAAGCATAATAACGGTCGCTTTATGAGCAAGAGTTTGCAATTCATCTACAACCTTGTCTTTACCTTTTGAGATTTCATAATGGGGGACAAATCCGGCAGGAATATCGATTGCTTGTTTATTAGATTTAGGTAAATCACGAATGTGTCCAACAGATGCACGCACTGTATATGCACCATCGAGATATTTCTCAATGGTCTTTGCTTTTGATGGTGATTCGACGATTAAAAGTTTCATTGTGATTCTATTAGTAACATTCTATGATTTTTTTTGCAAATTATACAAGCCTAATCTCACCTAATTCTTCTTTAATTAATTCTTTTATTTCCATTATTGAAAGGAGGGCATTGGCTTGTGCAATATTTAATCCAGAAGAGCGTACAAGTTCATCACGCTCCATTGGCTCAAACAATAATTCAATTATTTTTTTCTCTTCAGTTGAGCAGTCGGCGTATTTTTCTTTATCATTTTGTGTTGGTTTTTCAATTGTAAATCCAAGTGCCTCGAGGACTTCCTCACTGGTCGTGACTGGAGTTGCACCTTGGTGGATTAGACGGTTTGAACCTTTGGAATTTGATGAGAATACAGAACCAGGGACTGCTAGAATATCACGATTATAATCAAGTGCCATACGCGCTGTAATGAGCGTACCAGACTTTTCTTGGGCTTCGATAACTAAGATGGCTTTTGAGATGCCTGCCATTAATCTATTTCTTTGTGGAAAAGAATAGAGAGTTGCATTAAAGTCTGGCTCAAACTCTGATAATAAACAACCACCAGAGTCTATGATTTCTTGTGCCAATTTTATATTACTTCTTGGATACAATACTCTGTTATCTAAACCCGAGCCAGGTATAGAAAGTGTCAGAAGTTTATTATTGAGTGCTGATTTGTGAGCAATAGTATCAATACCTAGTGCTAGTCCCGAAACTATAACAATAGGATAGCCCTTGAGTCCTGCGATTAGTTTCTCACATATGTCACGACCGTATGAAGTATTTTTGCGTGAACCTACAACTGATAGATAAATATAATCTTTTGGAGGTAAGTTACCTCGTATATATAGAGTCTTGGGTGGCTGGGGAATTTCAAGTAATGCCTTCGGAAATTCTTCAATTTGTAATTTTACAATATCATTCATATTAGTAATCTTGTCAATTTGTTCATTGTATCATCCTTTTACAAGGCAGGTAATATCTTTTGTAAAAAATATTACTTCGGGGTATACTCTTATATATGTTAGATATCAAATTCATCCGAGAGAATAAAGACATTGTTAAGACAAGTTGCATAAATAAGCGTTCAGATGTGGATATTGACGAACTCTTACAATTAGACGAAAAGCGTCTGGTTGTTTTGGCTCAAACAGAAGCATTGCGTAGTGAACAGAATCGAATGAATAATTCTATTTCTTCTGAAAAGGATTTCAATGTACGAGCTCAAATGATAAATGAGATGAAAATAGTAAAAGATGAATTTAAGGAAAAGGAGCAAGAACTAAATGATGTGATGATGCAGTGGCAATCATTGATGCTCAAGATTCCAAACATTCCATCTGTAGATACTCCTTTGGGTTCAGACGAAGAAAGTAATCAAGTAATTAGACAATGGGGACAGAAGCCAGAATTTTCTTTTACACCAAAAGAACATTTTGAATTGGGTAAAGCACTTGGATTAATTGACACAGAAACAGCAAGTCAGGTTGCTTCATCTCGTTTTGCATACTTAAAAGGTGATTTGGTTTTTTTACAATTTGGTCTCATACAAATGTGTTTAGAGATTTTATCAAATGTTGAAACTCTCCAATCAATTGCAGACGAAGCAGATATTCGTCTCTCTATTACAAAACCTTTTATTCCTGTAATCCCGCCAGTATTTGTCAGACCATTAGTACAAGTTAAAATGGCTCGTTATCTGACACCTGATGACCACTACATGTTCCCAAACGATGATTTGATGCTCATTGGTAGTGCAGAGCATACACTAGGTGCAATGCATATGGACCAGATTTTTAATGAGAGTGATTTGCCAATTCGATATGCTGGATATTCAACAGCTTTTCGTCGTGAAGCGGGAACTGCTGGAAAGGATACAAATGGTATCTTGCGACAACATCAATTTGATAAATTAGAAATGGAAGTTTTCTCACTGCCAGAAAATTCTATTCAAGAACAAAATTTCCTTGTAGCAATCCAAGAATATGTACTTCGTAAATTAGAATTGCCATATCAAGTTATTTCTGTTTGTACTGGAGATATGGGTTTCCCAGATCATCGACAAATGGATATTGAGACATGGATGCCAGGACAAGATAGATACCGAGAAACTCATAGTGCAGACCTAACTGGTAGTTTCCAATCTCGTCGTCTCAATACTCGTGTTCGTCGTGCTGATAATAAAATAGAAACTGTTCATATGAATGATGCGACAGTTGTGGCTATTGGGCGAACTCTCATAGCAATAATAGAAAATTACCAACAGGCTGATGGAACAATCAAAGTACCGACTGCACTTCAGAAATATATTAATAAAGATATAATCTCTTAGATTTCATGCGAGACCTTTTGACCAGTCCTCGTATGGAAGATATGAAGCGCAAGCGAAACGCTTATGTTCTAAGACTTTCTATTTTAATTACAATTTTGGTAATTAGTATTATTTCTGCACTTGCTTATTTTTCTAATGACAGAAGGATGACTGTTCATACGGTCGAAGTTAAGGGTACAAGAATTATTAATGTGTCTGATATTGAGCAAGCAGTGAAGGAAGATTTATTTGGTAAGTATGTCTATATTTTTGCTCGAGCTAATACTTTAATATATCCGCATGATAAAATTCAAAGAGAATTAGTCCGTGATTTTCCTCGTATTGAAACAATAAATGTCTCAAGGGTTGGTTGGAACAAAATTCGTGTCTCTATTACAGAGCGTGCAGGAGAGTTCTTATATTGCGGTTCACAGATTCCTGAGCAAGAAAATAATAAAGGAGAGAATTGTTACTTTGTAAATAATGAAGGTTATATTTTTGACAAAGCACCGTATTTCTCGGGAGATATTTATTTCAAATATTATTTGTCTTTACCCAATGATGCTCAAACACCATTAGGTGTAAATATGTTGGCACCTGACAGATTTCATGAAATGACTAGATTTGTAGACAAGATAACTCTCTTGGGTTTCAAGCCTGTATATATAGTAATGGCAAATGATGGTACTAATTCACTTTATCTTGCGCGTGGATTAAATAATGTAAATCCAAAGATTATATTTAAAGATGACAATGATTTGTCTAAGATTTTAGAAAACATAGCAACAGCCATGAGAAAGCCTGAATTTGCTAAAGAGATTAATTCTAAGTATGATAAACTTTTGTATATTGATTTGAGATTCAACAACAAAGTTTTGTATAAGTTTAATGAATAAAAATAGAAATATATTGGCAAAATCTTTGAGAAATACACGAATAATTTTCTGTTGAAAATTTTCTCTACTCGTCGCTCAAGAAAATAATAGTCGGAGTACCTCTTTTATTTTCTAAGCTCTTGCGTAAGGTATTTCTCAAAGATTTTGCCAATATATTACATACAACTATGAAAAACTTCTGGCAAAAATTACCGAAACCATTTTTTGTACTTGCACCGATGGCTGATGTCACTGATGCAGTTTTTCGTCAGATTATTACAAAGTATGGTAAGCCTGATGTTGTTTGGACTGAATTCGTGTCAGCAGATGGCTTGGCTCATGACGATGCGAGGCCGAAACTTTTAATTGATTTAAAGTTTTCTGAAAACGAACGGCCAATTGTGGCTCAGATATTTGGTGGCAAGCCAGAGAATATAAAAAAGGCTGCAGAGCTCTGCCAAGAGTTAGGTTTCGATGGTGTTGATATTAATATGGGTTGTCCTGATAAATCTGTTGAGAAACAGTGTGCAGGTGCAGCCACAATGCGTGATATTAATCTTGCTCGAGAAATTATTCGTGCCGCAAAAGAAGGTGCACCAAATTTACCAATTTCTGTGAAAACTCGTATTGGTTATAACAAAAATGAAATTGAAACATGGATTCGAGATTTATTGA
>JAIOQC010000065.1 GCA_021413565.1 Candidatus Nomurabacteria bacterium | reverse complement strand
TTACCGTTAATAAGAATAAAGCCTTTTTTAATAAGGTCATCTGCACCAGTGCGTGTAGCAACATTGGTTAACGCTAGGTATCTATTGATTCGTATTGGGTAGGGTATATTCATCACGTATGAGATAGGGAGCCTTTAGTCTCCCGTCTAAAATAAACTAATAAATTTGAAACACAATGCAGTAGAGTAACTCGATTATACACTAAAATAGAACATACACATCTCTAACGTGATTCATGATTGTGTTTTAATCTTTTAATGTAATAAAAAGCAGAAGCGAGAATAACAGAAAGGATAATATAGATATATTTGAACTCAACAAACATAAATACAACAGTAGCAAATAATGGAGCAATTAGATAGGCGATAGGTGTCATATCTCTATAGATGCTCAATAAATATGTCTCCTCTTCTTTTATGTGAGTAAAGAAATAAACTTCTGAAGTCGTTTCAATAATACTTGCTCCCATGCGAGTGAGGAATAATACTAATGCCCAAAGAGCGATATTTGTATTTGAGATGAAGGCAATTGAAAGTGTTGAAAGAATGATTATTATAAATCCGACATAAAGAATTTTTCTTTTACTTACTTTGTATTTATCTATTAGTAATCCTGTGGGGAAACCAAAAATAACAAATGGCATAAGCATAATTGTAAAGATTACGCCGAGTTCACTCCAGTTAAATCCAATATGATTGATTAAATATATTGGTGTGTAAATAACCATTACTGCAAAAAAGAAATTTAGAATAAAATTAATTATTGTAATAGCGAGCATGTGAGTATTCTTTTGGAGATATTTGTATGATTGTATTAGTGGCGCTTTTACGTATTTTTTGTCACTGAAATTTGTCACTGAGAATATTAAACCAATTGTCATAATAAGTGTTGTAACTAATGCTAGTGAATATATAGTGACATACCCACCTTCACGGGTGATTAATATTCCTGTTACAAGTGGGGAAAGAACCCAGGCTAGATTGTTGATAGTGAGATATAATCCACGTGTTTTGCCAATAGTTGTAGGATTACCAAAGTGTTCGATAAAAATATCTAGACACAGTATTATGAGGGTATTTGTGGCAAGGATTGATACGAATGCCAATGATATTAAGATTGGATTCTGTGAACCAATGAGAAATACAAAACCAAGCATATTGATACACAAGAGAATTATTGAGAGTTTACGATTGCCAAAATTTTTCAAGAAATTGGTATTTCGAGCTAACAATAGAAGTGTAATTACAGAAGCAGTTGTGTACAATAGTCCAACATATTTTTCAGAAATTATCTGTGTTAGAAATGTTGAATTCACATATGCTGATAGTGCAATGTGCAAAGTAAATAAGAATGACAAGATGTACATTCTTTGTATTTTTGAGAATTCCATTTTTTTATTATACACTCAAAAGCACTGGTATTACTAGGGGATGTTTAGCAGTTTTTTGGAAAAGGAACTTTGAAATATTATCACCTAAGTTTGTTTTGATATTATCAAAATCAATTGGATTCATTCCACGAGCACCATCTTCAATAGTTTTCTTGATTATTAGGCGAACTTGGTGAAGTAATTCTTGGTTTTCTTTCAAGTAAATAAATCCACGAGAAATAATATCTGGTGATTTGCGTAGTTTACCTGTAGATGAGTCGATGGTGGCGATTAATACAAACATACCATCTTGAGCAAGCATCACACGGTCACGAATAACTACTTCTTGTTCATCGCCGATAGAGAAGCCATCTACCATCATTGGAGCAGAAGGAGCCTTTTCTTTGCGAACACGAATCTTCTGACCCTCATCATAGATTTCAATTAGTGAACCATTGTCTGGGACTACGATATTTTCTTCAGACATGCCGAGTTCCATTGCTAATTCTTTGTGTCGAACAAGCATAGAGTGCCAGCCATGGATTGGTATGAAGAATTTTGGATGTGTCTTGCGGTGAAGCCACTTGATGTCTTCTTGGTTGCCATGACCTGTTGCATGGATGTATTCTTCAGATGTGCGGTAACTAATAATACGAACGCCTTGACGAGTTAGGTTATCTTTTAAGTGTTGCACTGCGATTTCATTGCCTGGAACGATAGAAGATGACAAGATGATAGTATCACCTGGCTTAATGCTGAACTTCTTGTGAGTCTTACTAGCAATACGTCCGAGAGAAGCAAATTCTTCACCTTGAGCACCAGTCATCATAATAATAACTTTGTTTGGAGGGTAACTATCAACATCTTCAATCGGGATAATTGTACCTTTCTTTGGTTGGAAAATACCTGCTTGAATACAGATTTCAATATTGGTTTTCATTGAGCGACCGTCAAAGACTACTTTTTTACCTAATCTTTCGGCAATCTCAACTATTTTAATCAAGCGAGTTAAATGTGATGAAAAGGCAGCGATAATGATACGCCCTGTACCTTTTTTTATAAGTTTCTCTAGTCCTTCATGAACCCGTATTTCTGGTAGAGAAAATCCTTCGTTCTCAATATTAGTTGAGTCTGTTAGAAGTAAAAGAACTTTTTCTTTATCAAAGAAAGCATACTCTTTTTCTTCTTCATCACTTACAACACCATCTACTTGGTCGAGTTTGTAGTCGCCAGGAGTAATGATTGAACCATAAGGAGTTTCAATAACAACACCCATAGAATCAGGCACAGTGTGTGTTACACCAAAGAATCGAATACGAATATCACCTGCATAAATTACAGAATCTTTTTCAACTATATTTACATTCAATGCTGGGAGATGTGGGAATTCTTCTTGACGCTTTCTCATCATTAGAATTGAAAGATTTCGAGAGTAAAGTGGGGGATTACCAATTCGAGACATCACTAATGGAATACCACCAATATGGTCTAAGTGTCCATGAGTTACAATCATTGCACGGATTTTATCTTTGCGTTCTTCAAGATATGTAGTGTTTGGAATAATGTAATCAATACCAGGTGTATCTTCGGTCTTGAACTGCATGCCAGCGTCAATAACAATGATGTCATTACCGATTTCAATTGCAGTCATGTTCTTTCCGATTTCCTCTACTCCTCCAAGTGGGATTATTCGTATAACACCTGATTCAGGTGCTGGGATAAGATTAGTACGCTTGCGGGCTGTTGGGCTTGGTTCCTTGTGTGCAGGTGCAGAGGGAGTACGAGGACGACGACTGCCTTTATTGTTGCCATATTGGAAACTCCCACGACTAGGTCTCTGTGCATTTGATGCATTTACTGTTGCAGTATTTGTATGTGCTTGAGTGTGTGCTGTTTTATGAACAGTATTTGTTGCACTTGTTTTATGGAAGTGCCTATTACTGTTTTTAGGTTTTGGATTGTTTGATCCTGCTGGTGTTTCGTTCATGAGTTGTATTAATTAGCCGTGCTTGTGGCAGGTGATTTAGTAAAAATTTTCCATACATGGTCTGTGTCTGCATACCAAGTGTGAACCGATACAAAACGATCCGACGGAATTGTTAGTGTATCTAAATAAATATAATTTAACTTTTTATTTGTTGCGTATAAATATTTGGGTGAATAAATTAATAATGAAGGTAAGTCTTTATTGAATTGTGTAATGAAATCTTTATATAGAGCATCACGCTTGCTTGAATCTTGTGTGTCTTGGGCTGTTTGAAGCAATGTATCTACTTTAGTGTTTGAGTACATACCAATGTTTAAACCTGGATCAGCTTTTTGAGAAGAATGCCAGAATGAGAATAAATCAGATTCATGGTTGATGACTTGTCCAAAAAACAGGGCTTCGTAGTCTCTCGCTCGTATTTTAGAATTGAGTTCTCCGGTACTGTAAACTTTGATAGTGACTTCTGCTCCGATTAGTTCAAGTTGCTTTTTGATTAACTCACTAGCTTGTGCTAATTCAGGTGTATCACCAGTAGTAAGAGAGAAGGATAGTCTTGTTACTGCTCCTGTATTTACTTTGACTTGTTGAGTGACTGTCTTCTTTCCAACTTTTTTTGTTTGACTTATAGTTTTTATTCCTCCTTTTGCGCGTACTCCATCAGCACCAATTGTCCAACCAGCTTTATCTAGTATTGTATTGGCTTCCTCTGTTGATGTCTTTGCGTATTTGTCGCTATTTTCATCTTTGAGGATTGTATCTGAAACTGGAGTTTTGATTACTGTGCCATAACCACTTAGGACTTGATTGACAATATCTTGTCTGTCGAGAGCCAGATCCATTGCTTTAATAACTGTGCTGTCGGCTAGAATTTTATTATTAGTATTATTAAAAAATAATCCAAAAAGTCTTGGTAGAGTTGCAGTATAAAGTGTATAACCCTTATCTTCAATACTTTTTGTATTCTCTGGGCTTAATCCACTTGCCTGGTCTATGGAGTTTGAGACTAATGCGCGAATTAAATCTTTTTCATTTGCGAATGAAATAATATTGATATTTTTTATATGTGGCTTGCCGAGAGTAAATCTCAAAAAACGCTTCAATTTGTATTCTTGCGGTATGTTGTCTTTATTTTTAATAACATTATCAATTTTGTAAGGACCTGAGCCGACTGCTTTGATATTTAAAGATGAAAGACTAAATTCTTTTTCAGTGATGTCTTTCCATATATGTGATGGCAAAATACCAATTGTCGTATTATCCATGAATGAAATGTACGGTTTCTTGAGGGTAAAAACTATTGTATAATCATCTGTTTTTTCTACGGTAGTCCCATCCCAATCATTTTTGCGAGGACTTTTAATTAGAACATCTTTTATTTTATTGATTGTAAAAATAACATCGTCTGCTTTGACAGTTTGACCATCATGAAAGACAGCATTCTTTTTCATAACAAATGTGTATATTTTGCCATCAGGGGAGATAGTATAAGATTCTGCTAAGTCTGGTATGAATGTGCCATCGGGCATTTTTCTCATTAATCCTGAATATACGAGTGCAGTTAAATCTTTATCAGCATCAGAAAGAGCAAGAACTGGGTTAACTAGTGTTGGCATTCCAATTATTCCTTCGGTAAGGGTGCCACCATCATCTGGTATTGTAACCATAAAACTTGTATTTATCTTTTGTAAAATAAATATGAAAGCAATAAAAGCCACACTTACACTTGCAAGAAAAAGAACAAGTTCTTTTTGTGAAAATGATTTAATAGTGTTGCGAAGTTCTTTCTTTTTAGGAATACGAAATTCTTTTGTAAATGAGAGAAAATTATGCATAAGATGCATTGTAGATAGTTAGATTAGTTTTATCGTTTAGATTACTTAACGAGTATTGCTAGGATTGTTGATGCAATAAAAAGCAAACCAACAACAATTGTAGTTCCAAAAAGAAACTTTTCAAATCCGCGACGAGTGTGATGTAAACCACCACTGTCTCCACCTCCTAAAACTCCACCCAAACCAGCACTTGATTGCTGAAGTAGGGCTGTCGCGATTAAAATAATAGACAGTATAATCTGTATATAAGGTAATGTAGTAGCAATAATCGTCATAGAACCATAGTACTATATTGAAGGAGAGAATGCAAATAGTTATTTGTAGTGTTATAATACAAGGATATGAAAGAATTTTTTAAAAAAGCATTAATCGCTACAGGTATTGCTTCGGGGGGAGTTATTTCTCAGGAATCTCAGGCGCAACAAAAGGATACTTTTGTTGACCATAATATTGAGACTAAAATGTCTAATCCTGCACCAGTTGCTGAGGGTTATAATATTGGAGATAAATTTATTAACAAAGACAATGTTGAGACTATTGCATCAAATAAAGACAATTCTTCTTATGAAGAGATGGTGATAATAAATGAAACTCCTGAGGCTATTACAACTGCCAAAGGTAATGTCATTACTAGGAGTCAATGGCAGAAATCCAAAGAAAATGGAATAGTATTTAGTTCTTTGCGAGAATATGCACAATGGATAGATGGATGGGCGAAACCTTGGAATTTCGCACCTGGAAAAATATACTCTTTATCTAAAAGTGAAACTTCAGGGATGAAGAGTATTACTACAGACGATTTGGTATACGTTAAATCACAGTATCCAAAATTGCGTAACCCATTTCCGATGTCAAACTCCATGAATTCACAGGAACAGTTTAGTTCAGAGGAAAGTGACATCATCCGACAAATTCTACTTAAAAGAGATATTGATAAGCAACTTGATTCTAAGGATACTAAAAATTCAAATGACGGGGAGTCTTTGATTGCAAAGAATAAATAGGGAGAGGAATCTTACAGATTCTGTACACCCTTC
>JAIOQC010000064.1 GCA_021413565.1 Candidatus Nomurabacteria bacterium | reverse complement strand
ACTGGGGCAATGATTAATATGACCGAAGGTGTTTATTTTTATAGTGCATCTACTAATAGTAGTGGGGCGGGTGCAACTGCATCTCCTATTGAGATATTCAGAATGCTTGCAAATGGCACTGCTGGGCCAACTGTACTTGCTGCAGGTACTGCTAACTCTCTTTGTTATAATACAAGTGTATCAAGTGGTGCTAGTATTCTTTCCACCTGCTCCTCTGATTCCCGCCTAAAGCAAAATGTAACTCCACTTGATGGAGCAACAGCACTTGCCGGCATCAATGCTCTTAATACTGTCTCATTTAACTGGGATCCTACTTTTGCAAATGATACTACTCTTCAATTCGGTCTCCTTGCTCAAGAAGTGGCTCAGGTTTTCCCGAACCTTGTTTCAAAAACTACTCCAACTCCACTTACTCCTGATGGTACATACTCTATTAACTTCAACGGTCTCTATGCACCAATAATCAAATCAATTCAACAAATGAATATTAAAGTAGAGGGTATTCCAACTCTCGCTGACCAAACACTTTACACAAAGGTTGCAGAATTCTTAAGAGGGATTGCCGAGAGAGGAGAGGCGATGGTAGATTTGGTTACAACTAAAAAAGTGCAGACTGAAGAGTTGTGTATAAAGAAATCAAATGGCACAAATATTTGTGTAACAGGAGATCAACTCGATGTATTACTCGGCGCAGAGGAAGTGTTACCACCACCAGTGTCACCTGAACCAGAACCAGATTTAAATCCTGAGCCAACACCAGACCCCACTTGTTCTGATGGTATTTTAAATCAAGATGAAACAAGTATCGACGAAGGTGGCATTTGTACACCAGCCCCAGAACCCGAGCCAGTTATATAATAATAAAATCTCCCCTAGGCAAGACCTAGGGGAGATTTTATGTTTTAGATTAGATAGATTAGAGACTTTTTACAATTCTAGAAAATGTTTCTGGATTGTTCATTGCTAAGTCAGACAAAATCTTGCGGTCTACTTTGATGTCTTTCTTCTTCAGAGCGTTAATAAAAACACTATATGACATACCTTGTGGTCGGATTGCAGCATTGATGCGAGTTGTCCAAAGTGAACGAGCATCAGCCTTTTTGTCTTTTCGGTGAGCAAATGAATACGCACCAGCGTGCATTAAAGCTTCTTTTGCTTGAGCAACTTTCGTACTGCGACCAAAACGCATACCTTTTGTTTGGGCAAGTATATTCTTTCTCTTTTTATTCTTTATTGTTCCTCTTTTTACTCTTGTCATATAGTGTGTGAAGCGGGTTCTTTTATAAAAAAATGTCTGGCCTCGTGCCTTTTTAGACTTTTGTGCGAGGATATCCGAGGACTTTTTTTAGAATAGAATCTGCGTAACGTTTATAATTAATAATTATTTTGCATTCGCAAGATAAGTGCGGGCATTTTTATTTGAAATAGCGAAGTCATTCATCTTCTTGCCATTCAACTGCTTTCGGCGTGATTGCTTGGCATTGAAGTGGTTGAAGCCAGGTGCACGTGATAAAATCTTGCCATTTTTTGTGACCTTTAAACGCTTGGTTAATGATTTGTTTGTTTTAATACTCATATAATTATTTATCTTTTTCTATTGTAATAGTCGGACCCTTTGGACCCTTTTTGTAACCCTCGGCTATCTTATAGTTTTCAGTTATAAGATGCAATACTCTGTCGAGACGTTCTCTCAAGAATGGGTCAGGCATATACTTTGAGCGTCCTGATAAAAAGAGTTCCACCTTGATTCTATGACCTTCTTTTAACCATTCGGATGCTTTACGAGCCTTTAATGCAAGATCATTGTCACCAGTACCGATTTTGATTTGAATCGCTTTCGTTTCTGTTGTGTGTGAACCCTGCTTTGCCTTCTTTTGCTTCTTATTCTGCTCGTATTGATATTTGCCGAAGTTGGCAATTTTCACTATTGGTGGCTTGGCATTAGGAGAAATCTCAATCAAATCAAGGCCTTCTTTTTGGGCAAGAGCATAAGCCTCTTTGAAACTCAAAACGCCAAGGTTTTCACCTGTGCTTGAAATCACTCGGATTTCATTGGCTCTTATTTGGTTGTTGATTCTTTCTCTCAAATTGTGATTACCGATAGAATAAATAGATGTTTTCACCTGTTAGATGAACTCTACCACCTAAAAGGAATAGTATCATATATATGTTACTATGGCAATATGTCTGAAAAACTCTATATTATCAATAAAAAGTCTGGTCAAACACCCCTTGATTGTATTGAGGAGCTTAAAAACACTCATTTGCAATTGAAGCATTTGCCACTAACCTATGCTGGTAGACTTGATCCCTTGGCCAAAGGAGTGCTTATTATATTGTGTGGAGATGAGTGTTTGAAAAAAGATGAATATTTGGCCTTAAATAAAGAATATGAAGTAAAGATATTGTTTGGTTTCTCAACTGATACTTATGATGTAATGGGTAAGCTCATAATGACTCCTTCGAAAGAAGGATTTAAAAGGTCCTCGCCTGCCCGAACGACTGATATCGTTCAGTCGGGCGGGGATCTCCTCGAGCAGGATTTATGGAAGGAGCGAGGCCAGACCATTTCAAATCCTTCTTTCGACTCCGTCACCAAAATCCTACAAAGTTTCACTGGTCGTTTCAAGCAAGCCTACCCACCATTTTCTTCAAGACCAGTAGACGGCAAACCTCTATTTGTGTGGGCACGTGAAAATAAGCTTGATGAAATAGTGATTCCAGAGCATGAAGTTTTTGTAGATAGTATTGATATTATAGGAGAAGAAAAAATATCTGGAGCAGTACTTTATTTGCATATCAAAGAAATGATTTCACGTGTGTCTGGAGATTTCCGTCAAGAAGATATTTTATCTATTTGGAAAAATGAGTTACAAGATTTAGGAGAGGTAGAATTTCCAGTAATCAAACTAAGAATTGTTTGTGGTTCAGGTGTGTATGTGCGTTCTATTGCTCATGAATTGGGAATTGCCTTGGGTGTGCCTGCACTTGCTTTAGAAATTGTACGAACAAAAGTAGGGGAATACCATCTTGATGATATAGAAAAATAATTACGACATTATATTTTTTACTTCAATAAATAAATTGTCCAATTGCTCTTGTGTTTTAGATTCACCGATGAGACGAATAATTGGTTCAGTATTTGAAGGACGTAGATGAATCCATGAACTGTCAGAGAAATCAAGACGCAATCCGTCGAGTTCATTTGTTTTTGCATCTTTGAAATGTAGTTTCATTTTATTGTAGATTTTCTCAAGAGTACCGCTAACTGGCATCTTATCTTTTCTCATAAAATATTTTGGTAGTTCTGAAACACAAATACTCGCTTTTTGATTTCTTTTGGCCATTAGTTCAAGTACTAGAGCAAGACTCACAAAACTATCTCGTGCAGTATTAATAGTAGGATAGATGCTACTACCACCACCTTCGCCACCAATAATCGCTTGGTTTTCTATAATGCCTGATACAACATTGGCTTCACCAACTTTAGTTCGTATACATTTCCCACCATATTTTTGGGCAATATCGCAATTCATCTGTGATGTCGACATGTTGATGACGACATCATGATTGTGGTATTTAGATAATACATTTTCAACCCCGAGTGCGAGTGTGTGTTCTTCTGAAATAATAGTGCCTATCTCATCAATGACAACAAGCCTGTCAGCATCAGGGTCATGAGCAAAACCGACATCAGAACCAGATGATTTTACAAGTTGTGCAATTTCAGAAAGATTCTCTTTTAATGGTTCTGGTTTGTGGGTGAATTTACCATTAGGAATATTATTTAATGGCACTAGTTCTATGTTTAATTGTGAGAATAAATAAGGATCAACAACACAAGCAGAAGCATTTATCATATCAACGGCTACTTTGAATTTCTGTGATTGAATAGATGCGACATCTATGTTTTTTAAAATATAGTCTGCATGTTCGAAAGGGAAGTTGGGAACAGGTAACTCACTCGACATAGTATTTTTGTCAGCGCGAATAATTTTCTTTTGTTTAATATTACTAATTTCTTTATCGTAATACTTTTTTATTTTCTCTACTTCATTCTCATCTGTGAAAAGTGCTTTGTCTG
>JAIOQC010000060.1 GCA_021413565.1 Candidatus Nomurabacteria bacterium | reverse complement strand
TCTGGGTGATATTTTAGAATTAGTTAATAATCATTTAAAAAGAATTCGTCGCAGTGAACTTCTACCAGCAGGTATAATTTTCATTGGTGGTGGATCACACATTAATCGCATCGAAGAACTTTCAAAATCTTTCTTAAAATTACCTTCTCGAGTAGGTCCATCTGATAAATCTCTATCAAGTAAATTTAAAATGCGTGACAATACATGGTATACAGCATTGGGACTTGCTCTTATAAACAATGAAGGCTCTGAATCAAACACAATCAACACTTCACTGGGTGATAATTTCAAACAAGTCAAAGGATTGTTCAAATCTCTTTTTTCTCAATTACTTCCATAAATAATTAGTCAAAAAATATTGATTTTTTATTGTAAAAAAGACACAGAAATGCATTCTGTCAAATCTTTGTTTTTTGGAAATATCTGTTATCATATACAGAGTTCTTTACTTCTCGTTGTAGGTTGCAAAATACCTAAATTTATTCCAAATGAATAAGTTAAATTAGAACTTCCCCCACCCGAATAGTCCCCCGGGTAGGTTTAATTTTTTATTAAGATATATGCCTAAAATAAATCCAGACATTGAATCATTTGCTCGTATTAAAGTTATTGGAATTGGTGGTTCAGGTAAAAACGCCCTCAACCATATGATCAGCTCAAAAGTTAAAGGAGTTGAGTTTATTGTGATGAACACTGATACTCAAGACCTACACAACTCTTTGGCTGAGAAGAAAGTTCATCTTGGCAAGAACCTTACAAAAGGTCTTGGTGCTGGTATGAATCCAGAAATCGGAAAGCGTGCTGCCGAAGAAACCAAAGCTGAAATCCAAGATGTCATCAAAGGGGCTGATATGGTCTTTATCGCTTGTGGAATGGGTGGTGGTACTGGAACTGGTGCTGCTCCTATTGTTGCTCAAGCCGCAAAAGAACAAGGTATCCTGACAGTTGCTGTAGTTACTAAGCCATTTTCTTTTGAAGGTAACCAGAGAATGAAACTTGCTGATATGGGTCTTGCAGAACTTGAGCGTGAAGTTGATGCTATTCTGGTTATTTCAAATGATCGTCTCATTGCTATCTCAGGTAAAGATGTTGGATTCAAACAAGCATTCGCATTATGTGATGAAATCCTCAAACAAGCCGTTGAAGGTATATCTGAACTCATCACTACTCCAGGTATGATAAACGTAGACTTCGCAGATATTCGAGCTGTGATGCATGATGCTGGTAGTGCATTAATGGGCGTAGGTATTGCCGCTGGTGAAGGCCGTGCAGAGAAAGCTGCTTTAACTGCTATCAATTCTCCATTACTTGATCTTTCAATTTCTGGAGCAAGAGGAGTTTTGTTTGCTATATCTGGTGGAGATGATTTAACTATTCATGAAATCCAAGAAGCAGCAAAGGTTATTACAGAATCTATTGATAAAGAAGCTAAAGTTATCTTTGGAACTATCCGTGATGAGAAACTTAAAAAAGGTGAAATGAAAGTTACAGTGATTGCAACTGGCTTCCCTACTGATATGCCAAAACGCTCACTTTTCCAAGCAACTCAAGTTACTGCACCCGCACCAACTGTTGCCAACACTTCGAAAGAAGAAGTCATTCAAGCGGTAACAAGTTCAAATAAAAATATATCTTCTGAGTATATTAAAAAAGTAGAGAAAGAAGATGATTTGTTTATCGATGACACTGATGATTGGAGTACTGTTCCAGCGTTCTTGCGTAGAAAGAAATAAAAATGCAAAGAAAAATAGCACTTTTTCGTAGCATTTTTAGTAGATAAATAACAGTAGTAAAAGAATCCCGAATCGGCTTGCCGATTCGGGATTCTTTTTTCCTTATCACTTACTTCTTGCTACATACTACTTTATGTTATACTACATTTTATGTACGATTTAATTATTCTTGGTGGAGGCCCAGCTGGCGCAGCAAGCGCTGTCTATGCAGCCCGTAAACAACTCAAAACACTTTTAATCACTAGTGAATTCGGTGGACAATCAACAGTATCTGAGACTATCTACAACTGGATTGGTACCCCCGAAATATCAGGCGCAGGACTTGGTGAAAGTTTCAAAAAACATGTTCTTTATTACAAAGGACCTTTTCTTGATATTATTGAAGGCGAGAAAGTGACTGCTGTGAAAAAAGAAGACAAAATCATTACTATTACCACAGACGCTGGTAAAGATTATCAAACTTTATCTACTTTAGTTGCCACAGGTAGTGGTAGACGTAAACTAGAAGCCATTAATGCTGATGTATTTGAAAATAAAGGTATTACTTACTGTGCATCATGTGATGGTCCACTTTTTGCAGATCAAGATGTACTAGTTATTGGTGGTGGTAATGCTGGATTTGAAACTGCAGTTCAGTTATTAGCATATTGCAAAAGTGTAACTCTTGTTCATCGAAGTTCCGAATTTCGTGCAGACGAAATCACAGTAGAGAAAATTCTTGAAAATCCTAAATTCAAAGCAATTAAAAATGCCGAGATTCTGCGAGTAGATGGCGAACAATTTGTATCATCCCTCACATATAAAGACAAGATAACTTTCGAAGAACACACACTTCCTGCAACTGGTATCTTTGTTGAAACAGGACAAACTCCAAATACTGACTTTATGAAAAATGTAGTTGATATGGATAGCATAAATAAGATTATTGTTGACCCAATGACTCAAATGACAAGTGTACCAGGTATCTGGGCTGCTGGAGATTGTACAAATGGACGCTACCATCAAAACAACATCGCTGCTGGAGATGCAGTCAAGGCTTTAGAAGATTTATATATTTGGGTACACAAGAATAAATAAAAAATACCACTTTTAGACGGCTGTCTAAAAGTGGTATTTTTTATTTATAACTTTTCAATTGTTTCTAATTGCTCCTTGGTATTCACACCCAAAGCTTCTCTCGGGTCAATCGAGATAGTTGTGATTTTTTGATTTTCATTAAAAGCCATACCTACTAAATCAGTTAGATAATATTCTTCTTGAGCATTTTCATTTTTCAGAGTATGCAAATGTGACCATAGCCAAGTTGCATCAAAACACATATAAGCAGGATTTACTTCTTTGATTTCTTTTTCTTCTTCTGTCGCATCTTTCATTTCAACTATTTTTGAAATGTTATTATTCTCATCACGAATAAATCTACCAAAAGCAACAAAGGCTGAACGCCAGTCGAGGAAGTCAGGCACAGTCGCTGTTGCCATAGTTAAAATAGCATTATCTTGAATGTGAGTATTTACGATATTTTTGATAGTTTGAGAACTTACTAGTGGATGGTCTGCATACAATACAACAACCAAATCTGCGTTTTGAGCAATATTTTCGGCAATCATGACTGCGTGTCCTGTTCCGAGTTGTTTGTCTTGTACGGCGTAGGTATAAGAAGGGCCAAGAGTCTCACGAACTTGGTCCCCTTTTTGACCAATTATTATAATTGGTTTATCGCAAACACCTGATTCTTTGACAGCACCAAGAACATGGGCAATAAATGGCTTACCATGAAGTGGCGTGAGTGCTTTGGGTAATTCTGACTGCATTCTCTTTCCGTGACCTGCAGCAAGGATGATTATTTGAGTTTTCATAAATGGATTAAATAAGTGAGGTAATTTTTGTGGTCAGGCATAGTTTTCTGCTGAAAACTTGCACGACCCTGGCTCGCGCCGTCGCGCTCCGCCTCGCACAAAGTGTCCCACACTTTGTGCGCGATACAAGATTCGAACTTGTGGCCTTCCCCACGTCAAGGGGACGCTCTACCAACTGAGCTAACCGCGCAAATGTGTTTGTAAAATAATTTCTGACCCTCCTTACAGGAGCTGTACACCTTTTGGATACTTTGTTTCATTCTTCACAAAGATATCTCAAAAGGTCTTGCACTCGGGTCCCTTTCCCGAGTTCACCCCACGTCAAGGGGACGCTCTACCAACTGAGCTAACCGCGCAAACTACTTTACTGCTATATTATAACCCAAGTATTATAGGCGAAAAAGACGTAATTCGCAAGGAATACACAAGAAAAACAATACAATATCTCAATAGAATAAAAGATAAAAGTCAATCAATTAAATTCTTTTTTTTCAATCATTAGTGACACACTAGTACCTAAAAATACTACAAATAAGTACCCAGAAATTATTAAACTGTAACTCATGTTTATATTATCTAAAACCCCAAGAGTAGCAACAAATAACCAAGAAATTACAGACACAGCACCACACGCAAAGGCAAGCTTTCTGATAGTTTTCTCCTTTTTTGATTTAAAAAAGTTTTTATTCAATAGGTGTGGCAAAATATACTTATTCAAAACATATCCATTAATTAAAAGCACTAGTAGAATACTCATTTTAGCCATAAATTTTACGGAACCTAAATATCCTTCTATGTTAGTAAAGAAAATAATGGACCCTGAAAAAACAATTAGAATCAAATTATAAAATACAATATCCTTCAATATTAAAAGTGTCCGCAGTTCAGTTGTATTTAAATTTTTATCTTTACTAAAAAAAGAAAAAAGCACATCAGAAACAAGAGCACTACCCATACCAATAATAACACCAACAACATGCAATACGGTTGTTGGTGTTTTAATGTATTGAAAAAATTCAATTACTTCCATAAGTACATTTTAACTTAAAACTAGACAAATTCAAAGATTTTACAAAATCGACCTAAGTCGGAATTTTTCGTCGTGAGGCTACCGGGACCGTGAGTACACTTCTCGACGACTACATCGTCAGGTACTTTTCGCTCTGTTTAACAACAGAGAACGAAAAGTCTTTCGATTCCCGGACGCACGACATGCAGATGTCGTGCATAGGGTCACAAATAAAAAACACTCTCTTTCGAGAGGTTTTTTATTTGTGACCCTACCGGGAATCGAACCCGGATTACCGGCTTGAAAAGCCGATGTCCTAACCGTTAGACGATAAGGCCAAATTTTATTTAATTGTACTACACTCTCCTTCTTGCCGATGCCCGTTGCTACCTATACTACTTCGTTGTGGTAGCCCGTTACGATAAGGCCAAAATACTATATATTTATTGGTGTAAATATACAAAACACCTAACCAATAACCCGATTAGTATAACATTATTAAGCAAAAATACAACTCCTAGCGAGTAAAAGCCTTATAGAATAAGTATTCTAACTTGACTTTTTGTTAAAGTTATGCTAATATACAAACAATTCTTAGATCATCGACAAATATTTTGAGTGTTGATTTTCTTCGCTTTTTTCACAAAATCTTGCGAACAAAGCGAAGAAAATCTTCAAAAATTAACTAAATTTTTAAACTCAAAACAATAAGTAAAATGGAAAAGAACATCTATGGATTCTATGTTGCTATCTTGGCAACAGTAGTTTCTGCAATTTTAGTATTACTCTTTAAGGGAATAAATATAATTGCTATCCCCTTGTATGTTATTTGCATACTATCTGTAGTAATCACTGCTTCAGGAATTGTAAAAGTACCCAATCAGCCACCAAGTATTGGTGTTGTGACAAAATGGGGTTCACGAAGTTGGGCAACAGAAAATGGCCACAATATTGCTGTTTACATCAAAGAAGGTTTAGGTTGGCTTTTTCTTAAAGGTATTATGTATGATGTTATTTATGTCAACATAGCCAAAAAGGAAATAGACTTCGGTGAGCAAATTCTTACAACTAAAGATAAAGCAACAACAAAAGTCTTTTGCTCAATGTCTTATGTGCCCAATAAGCAATATATTATTAATTATATGAATTATGGCAAAGAAGAAGGAGTCAAAAATCAGATGATTAATATTAAAGAAGAACAATTAAGGATTTGGTCCCAAATGCAAGTACCAGGTCCTCAAAATTGGACAGATTTATTGAAGGCCAAAGAAGATGCAACCAAGATTATTTTGGAAGCCATTTGCAAAAGAATTCTAACTGATGATGAAGTTAAAAATATCACCATTGGTCGTGCCAAAGAAACACTCGTAGATTTTGGTATTGATATCATTAGATTGAATATCACCACAATGGAACCATTTGGTGAAATCTACGAAGCGGATATTGAAGCAGAGAAAGAAAAAGCACAAGCAAAAGAAGAGAAAGATGATACTGATACAAATATTTTACTTGCTCAAGAACTTGCAAATAAATTAGGTATCAACCAAAAAGAAGCCTACCAGATGGTTATTGATCAGAAGATAAAATTTGACGCAAATGAAAAAGTGTCTTTATCTTCTGTGGCAAATGCATTCAAAGGAGTATTTAGTAAAGAAAATTAAAGAAAATGGCACGAGGAAGAAACAATACGCGAGGAACTACCCCACAAGGAGGTGACCACGCAACACCTGCAACCAACGCACCTGCAGGTCATGGAAATGATCATGGTACACACACAACTGCTGTACCAAACAATGAACCCATGTCACTCCAATCAATAGTATGGATAGTTGGAAGTATTTTAATTGTAGTATTAGGTATTTATCTATTTGCTGGAAATGGTTCACCAAAACAAGAATCTGTTGTTATTGGTCAGGCAGAACGCCCCACCGTTTATACAGAATCCTATGTTCTAAAAAAGGATACTGAAACTCGCATAAATATTCCAATTTATTATAGTGCTGAATACTCAACAGGTAATAAACAATATTACCGTAAAGCTCAGAACTATCCTCAATGGGAACTTGCAGGTGGAGATATCCCTTACTATACGCAAAGCACAAGTGCTGCGTATGTAGACTTTAAAGCATATGATGAAGAGATGACTATCGTTATTACATTTACACGAGTAAATTAATAACAAACAAAACAAAAGCACCACTTCGAGAAATCGAGGCGGTGCTTTTTTATTTTAATTATTGCAATGCTTGTACTACAACCCAATAATCAAACTTCAGTGTTTTTGAATCAGATGGATAATACTTACCATCTAGAACTTTGTAAGCAATCTCTTTCGTACTCGTTAATCCTTTTTTCAAAGCAATTTGAATTAATGCATTTTCAATTGCAATATTACGAGCATTTATCAAAGTGACATCTACTCCTGAATCAATAGCAATCATTTGTGAACCAGTAGACAGCAAATTGTAACTTTGATATGAGAATGGATTCTCTTTCTTGCTCTGCATTCTCGGTAATGGCAATGTACCACAATCAGATATTAAACCTCCATTAATTGGTGCTACCGCACCCCACCAGAAATGATATAGTTTCGTAGCTGGATCATAAATTAGTTGAGTCTCTGCGGGAACTGGTAATTGTGATTTACTATAACCAGATAAGTATTCATTGAGTTGTGTTTGACTAATCTTTGACACTGTACTACCAGATGATGCCAACCTAGCAATTGCGATATTCTGAATGGCTTCACGAGCCTTGAATTCAAATAGAGAACTGGCTGATACTGCTTCACGCCAACACAAATTGTCTGATGTATAACTACGAGCAAATGGAGAAAGTTTTGGATTGCCATCTTTTGGCTTCATTATATAAGAAGCAGGTTCAAAAACTGAAACTTCTGTAGTTGTGGATTCAATGATTGTGCTCTCATTTTCTGGCTTATTAGATGCAACAGAATAATCTGACTCAGGAGTATCGATTGTATAATCTCCATTATT
>JAIOQC010000061.1 GCA_021413565.1 Candidatus Nomurabacteria bacterium | reverse complement strand
CAAGCATTACTTGAATGTAAGGCAAATCCAGCCGAAGCAAATTCTCTGATTGAAAAATATATGTAGCAATAAGTTAATAAGAAAAAACCCTTCTAAATGAAGGGTTTTTTCTTATTACATATATTTTTCAATCAGAGCATTTGCTTCGGCTGGATTTGCCTTACATTCAAGTAATGCTTGCAACATCAATGGTGCTACAATTGTGGCATCTGATTCAACAACAAACATTGGAGTATCTTTTGTTAATTTATCCCAAGTGATTTTCTCATTTGGTGTTGCTCCTGAGTATGAACCATAAGAAGTTGTGGAGTCAGAAATTTGGCAGAAGTACGCCCAAGGTTTTGCCGGAAGTTCCATGTCATATTTAAGTGACGGAACAACACAAATTGGAAAGTCTCCAGAAATACCACCACCAATTTGAAAGAATCCAATTCCCTCTCCTTTTGAAAGTTCTTGATACTGATCATAAAATGCTCCCATATATTCAATACCTGATTTCGCAATTGAGGCACTCGCATCTCCCATCTTTACATGAGATGCAAATATATTACCGAAAGTTGAATCTTCATAACCAGGAACCACAATTGGCAGATTGTGTTCTGCGGCAGCCAATAGCCAACATTCTTCAGCCTTGCCTTCGTGCTTACTTTTATCAATTACTTGAATAAGATCATAGAAATATTCGTGCCAGAATTTTCGTGTGCCATCTTTTGTGGCTTTTTCCCATACTGGAACAATAATCTTTTCAACAACACGAAATGCTTCATCTTCTGGGATACTAGTATCAGTCACACGACGCATACGATTCTCTAGAATCTTTGTATCATCTTCTTTTGTGAAATACCGGTAATCAGGAAAATCTTTATAACTATTGTGAGCAACTAAACGAAATAGTGACTCTTCGAGGTTTGCACCAGTTACTGACATACCGTGAATAAGTCCAGCACGTATTGCAGGAGCAAGCACAATACCTAATTGAGCAGAACTCATAGCACCGGCTACGGCCCAAAACATTTTGCCACCTTTCTCTATATGTTGCCAATAAGAAATCAATGCATCACGAGTTGCACGAGCATTGAAGTTTTTGTAATTTTTTAGAACGAATTCTAATGTTGGAAGATTGTTGTTCATAAATATAATTTTTAATTTTATACCTTTAATTATACCACCTACAATTCATATATAAAAATTAACTAACGCAGTAGATGAGCCTATTTAAAGCATTTTTATCACCAGCCGAAATCCTTGCCAACATCGTCTGGAGTCTCTCTTTTTCTTGCAATAACCACATGACCATTCTCAATAATTAATTTCATTGGTGACGAAAGCATGCAGTGGTGGGCTGAGAGAGGGTCTTGATATGCTCCTGTATCATAAACAGCAACATACATCGGGTCACCTACTCCTGCTTCATATTCAGGCATAGTGACAGTTCCATCAACACCAGTGTAAATATCATCAGAATCACAACTTGAACCTGCGAGCCAAACAGAAGTTAAATCCCCATCTCTTTTATTGTTGACTGGAGAAACAGCCCATTTCTGACCAATAGCCCATGTATCAAGGAGGTCGTTCATAAAAGAACCGTCAATAACATACCATTTTTTAGCTGGACTTTTCTTATTTGAGATTACCTTTGTATCAATAACCTTAAAGACACTAATCTGTGCTGGTGCAACAATATAGCGACCCCATTCACAAACTATGTTTGGATGTGGTAATCCTCTTTTTTCAGATTCTGATTTTACAAGTTCAAAGATTTTTTCAAGTAATTTATCAATTGGATAACTCTTTGTGCGAGTATACGGAATTGGCATACCACCTCCAATATCAATTGTATCGAGCATTGGATTCTTTTCTTTCAATTTAAAATATACATCTAGTGCGTATTTAATTGGACCAATAACGTCAGACAATTTCTCAATTTGAGAACCAATATGATAGTGGAGTATTTTCAAGTTTTTGAATGCACCCATAGCAATGATTTCTTTTGCAGAAAAACCAAAGCGGTCAATTGGCTTATTCCAATATGAACTAGCTTTGATAGGCATATCCAAACGAATACCAACTTCGTATTTTGAATACTGCAAGAATTTCAATTCTGTTGGGCCTTCAATAAGTGGGAATATTTTGATTCCTTTGTGTTGCAAATCATCAATTAGATTGATGTATTTATCAGTCTTTGGACCAGAGCATAAGATGCGAATATTTGAATTAAAAGATTCTTGCTCAAGCATTTTCTTGACGAGCCACAAATCATTATATGAAGATGTTTCCAAATGAGAACCTTCTCCAACCATC
>JAIOQC010000057.1 GCA_021413565.1 Candidatus Nomurabacteria bacterium | reverse complement strand
TTGAAATACCAAGTTGGATAAGTTTCAATCTTTTTATCTACACAAACTTGAGTTTGACTACGGTTGGGATTTGAACATTCTGTATAAGGCATATATTTCTTTGATGAACCAAACATAGCTTTTTGTGACTGACAATGTGGACACCAAAATGCACCATAGAATTCAGCACCTTGGGATTTCAAAGCCTTAGCAAAATCATCATACTTACCTGGACCAGTTACAGACTTATTGTTAAGAATAAAACCAAGAGCAATAACAATAACTACAACAATTACGATAGACAAAATAAATTTTCCTTGTTTTGATTTCATTTTAATAAATAGAATAAATTTTTAATAATACCTTTACCACATAGAAGCACCTGGTGTATAGAAAGCATAATCTTGCTCTGTTGGAGCACTAGGACGAACTAGAGTCGATGGTACTGTTCCTTCAACGGTCTTGTAGGCAAGCAACATATAATCAGTGCCATCAGAATTATAAACATAACAACCATCGGGTTCAATTGGCTTAGGGTCAACTGGTAACTTAGGGATATAAAGAGGGGCTAGATCTGGAATATAACCAGTTGGACCAGTAATATCATGACTACCGAAACCTGAACATACTCCCCACCAAGCACCTGAAGTTGAAGGGTAAGATTTATTATCAACCTGATAAAGTTCAAGAGCATTTTGGACTTGCTTCAAATCAGACACACGACCAGAATCACGACCCTTTACTCTTGCACTGCTAACTGCCATTGTGACTACTGTTGAGAGAATAGCGATTATAGCAATAACAACAAGGAGTTCAATAATGGTAAATCCTGAGTTATTTTTTAATTTATGCATATAACATAGTATATCTCATTATGTCTTATTTAATCAACCAATAAAATATACTAATATATATGTTCAGAATAAAGACTATAATCTATTTTTAAATCCACCAGCTTGTAGATCCCATAATTTCTTATATATACCTTTATCTTTTTGGATTAATTCATCATGATTGCCATCTTCAGAAACCTTGCCACCGTTTAGAACAATAATACGATCCATTTCACGAATAGTTGATAATCTATGTGCAATCACAATAGTTGTCTTACCTTTTATAAGTGTGTGCAAAGCATCTTGAATAAGAGCTTCTGAGTGAGAATCCAAGGCTGATGTTGCTTCATCGAGAATTAATATTGGAGCATTTTTTAATATTGCTCGAGCAATAGCTACACGCTGACGCTCACCACCAGAGAGTTTAACACCACGCTCTCCTACGTATGTTTCATACCCATAAGGTAATTTATCAATAAAATCATCACAGTGAGCGAGGGTCGCTGCATTTTTTACTTCTTCATCACTTGCATCGCGTCTACCATAACGAATATTTTCAATTAAAGTTCTATGGAATAAAACTGGGTCTTGTGGCACAAATCCAATTTGCTGACGTAAATTCTCTTGAGAAACATCACGTATATCAATACCATCAATTGTAATAGAACCGGAAGTTACATCAAATAGTCTCATCATCAATCGAACAAAAGTCGACTTCCCTGCTCCAGACGAACCAACAATTGCAATTTTCTGACCTGATTTAATGTGTAAAGAAAAATCATCAAGAATCTTTGTATTGTTCTTGTCATAAACATAAGTAACATTATTAAAATCAACAACTCCTTTTACATCTTCAAAACTTATACTTGTTTGAACATCATTCACACTATATGGTGTTTCAAAAATCTCAACCATCTCTTGAGCATCAGAGAAACTATCGTAATAAGTACGAACTAAACCACCCACATTCCACAAACTTTCAGTCAAACGAATAATATATGTCTGTAGTAAAATGAATATTGGTAGAGTAATTAGCCCAACAGACCACTGTTGTAATGCAATCCAGAAAACTATAAATTCAGTTGTAAATGCATAGAAAGCTTGAATTGAAAAGAGTCCATCCCACAAATACCAGTTAAATAGAGTGGCTTTTTTCTGTTTATCTATAACTGCACCAACACGCTCACGCTCATACTCATGACCTGTAAAAAGTTGTATTGAAGAATGATTCCCAATTGAGTCAGACAAAGCACCAGTAGTTTTCGTATCAGATTCCGAAGCCTTAATGTCATATTTTAATTTCAAACGACTCACAACAAGAGTTGTTGTGATGAACACTATACAAAAACCTGCAAGAATATAAGAATAAGTTGGCACAAGTATATACAAAGCAATAACAGTCCCAATAGTTCTCACTACAAGAGGCAAACCGTCGGATAACATTTTCTCCATTAACTTTTCAAATGACTTTGCATATTTATTTACCTTTTGAACAAGTGAGCCACCAAAACTATTGGCAAAAAATGAATTGGAGTGGCCAATCATATATGAATAAGCTTGCTTGCGAAGACCAGCCATAACATTTGCCTGGAAGTAATCATTGGTAAAAGTATTAATACGTCTAAATGCCCATCTAAAAAGATTCAATAACAAAATAAACAAGACGAGATTGCGTGCTTGTGAAAGCTTCTCGGCATCTACAACTGTTAATACTTCCCATAATTTTAAATACTGAAATGGAATATATATATCTAAAGCAGAAGCAGAAATTTGAAAAAATATCGTCACATAAAATGGCAATTTATAATTACGTATTACTTTCCAGAAATATTTAAGCACCGATTTACGGTGCAGATTTGAATAATCTTTTGACATATATTATTTATTTAAAATACGATAATTCCATGCACTATAAGTCATAAATAAAAAGAAGAAGAATGTTCCAGTGACTATGTATACATGTACATATAATTGTGGGTGTATAAATACATTAGAAATACTCTTTAATAAAGTATTAACATTAACTAGAATATCCCAACTATTAAATCTCAAAAACCTACCTATAGCGACACCGAAACTAGCAAGAAACATTACAATAATAACCAAAGTTGATGTTGTATTTTTACTGAACCTACTTTCAAAAACTTTATGCATATGTGAAATAGAATAAAGCCCTAAAGCCAATCCAGTTAAAGCACAAGAAAAAAGTAGTACCGCATTGTAGAAAATCTGTGATGCAGGTCCATATCCAATGTGAATCAAATCAGTCACAATATAAGGTGCGTTGGGCAGTAATATTAACCACACAATTGAACCTCCAATAAAAAGGAAATTACTTAATCTTTTTTTGCTATTAAAATAAAGCAATACTGCACTTAATACAAATGGTAAGGTTGCCAAAAATATATTCCATAAAAGATAAATTAATTTGGAATTACCAAATAAAACAATACGAACAAGGTTCAAGACAACTGATAGAGCCAAAAGAATGAGTATTTGTTTTGGTATAAAGACCTTATAAGACATAAGTATATACAACAAGGATACCAGATTATTCTAATATATACAAAGGAACATATAAACAGCCTAATGAATACAATTTATTGCCGACGTAGAGCAAGAGAAGTAAGAAAGTACTCTTTCTTACTTCAGAGTACAGGAGAGCAAAAAGAGGTTTAATACCTCTTATTTACCTAAAAGTAAGGTTTTTAAATTACTAAACATTGGGGCAATAATTTCTTGTTTGCGTAGGATATATTTGGCACCTTCAACCAAAAATACATTCAGAATAAGCCACAGAGCAATCAGAGGTAACGAGTAAAGTGGTAATGGTGACAGAGTAAATACCTCTCTCATAAATGGAATAGACATTGTTAATGCTAATATACCCAAACCAACAACGATACTCCAGTTTAATTTCTTATTTGCAAATATCTTATAAGAAGATATCGGGTGATACAAACTTCTAAAAGAAAATGATGCGACTAAAATATATGAGGAGAAGCAAACAAAGAATATTGCACGGACTTCTGATATGTTAGAGATAGTTTTTGTTAATACAACATATAGAAGAAAAACAAGGGCAGAACTTAAAATACCAATACCAAAAATTAAAACTTTTACTTCATTAGTAAAAATATGCTTGGATTCATTTTTGGCATATTTTTTTCTATCCATATTTTCGTCAAAAGCAAAGGCTAAAGCTGGTAAACTGCCAGTGAAAAGGTTAATCCAAATAATTTGTAATGCAGTCAACGGCATTGCTAATCCCATAATCAAACTACCACCAATAACAAATACTTCATCAAGTGAAGTAGACATCAAATAAACAACGGTCTTTCGAATATTTGCCAAGATTCTATGCCCTTCATCTATTGCTAGGCTAATAGTTTCAAAGTTATCATCCAATAGAACTAAGTCGGCCGCACTCTTAGCAACATCACTACCTGAACCTAAGGATACTCCAATATCCATAGCTTTGAGTGCTGGTGCATCATTTACTCCATCACCAGTCATGGCTACTACTTCACCAAGCTTCTGATATAATTGTCCAATACGAAGTTTATCTTCTGGTGTGACTCTAGCGAAAATCTTAATACTAGGAATCATTGATAATAATTCTTTATCTGAAAGAGAATGTAATTGATTACCAGTAAGTACTTCATTTTCATTCACGTTCCAATTTAAACTCTTCGCCACAGACAAAGCAGTACCCTTCAAGTCACCAGTAACAAGAACCATTTTGACACCGTGAGATTC
>JAIOQC010000088.1 GCA_021413565.1 Candidatus Nomurabacteria bacterium | reverse complement strand
CTTCAACGATGACAGATTTTGCAATAACTGCCTGTTCTTTGTCTCTATCTGGCTCTTCAATGCGTGGGCAAATGATATATACTTGTCTGCCTTGTTCTAATTCTTTTTTAATTGCAGTATAAGCCTCATCTCTTTTTGCTGGAGATACGATAGCAGTTTCAACTTTTTTTCTACCAGATGGCATTTGGTCAATCACAGACAAATCCAAATCTCCATAAATAGTTAATGCTAAGGTTCTTGGAATAGGAGTTGCTGTCATTGATAGATAGTGTGGTGCATGGCCTTCTTTTTTTGCCAATTTCATTCTTTGTGCTGTACCAAAACGATGTTGCTCATCTATTATTACTAATCCTAAGTCTTCAAATTCAACAGACTTGGCAATTAAAGAATGCGTACCAATGACTATTGGTATTTCGCCATTTTTAATCCACTTGAGGAGTTGATTGCGTGATATATTTGTCCAAGTAGATACATTTGAAACTGATTTGGCTGGAAATTTACGACAGCCAGAACTTGTAATTAACGCGATTGAAATCCCAGTATGAGAAAAATACTCTATGAAGTTTTCAAAAAGTTGTGTAGCTAGAACTTCAGTCGGTGCCATATATGCCACCTGCAAATTACCAAAGTCACCATATTTTGAAGTACCAGTTGCATTTGTGATTACAGCATAGGCTACAGTTGCAGCGATAAATGTTTTACCACTACCGACATCGCCTTCAACTAATCGAGACATGGGCCTGTCTCTCTTGAAGTCTTCTAAGATTGTTTCAATTGTATTTGATTGAGCAGTCGTCGGAGTGAAAGGGAAGCGTGATATAAAATTCTTTATGTCCTTTTCTGGTATTTCAAGTTTATATGAGTGAAGCTCGTCATATAGTGCCCGTTCTTTTTGTCTTGCCAATTGAATAAAGAAAACTTCTTCAAAAGCAAAACGTTTTCGAGCAATATCAGCATGCTTTTTTTCTTTTGGCATGTGAATCCATATAAGTGCAGTGTGTAGTGCTGGCAGGTTATATTTTTCAAGAATATCTGCTGGTATATAGTCAGTATTTTCTTTAATAAAATTTTGTTTGAGTATTTTTTGAATAGCATGATACATCCACTTGGAAGTAATACCTTTTGATTCAGCATAGACAGGGAAACCAAATTGATTACTATTCCCATCTTTTTTAAATAAAGAATCATGTAAATCAATTGGAAGTATATCCTCAGGTTTTATTTCTGGGTTTGTGAGAGTTAATCCATAAGTTGGATTGTCTGATACTTTACCAGTAACACGAACAATCATCCCATCTTTGAGCATTCGCGCCAAATATGGTTGATGAAACCATATGATATGTATTTTAGAAGTGAGGTCTTCGAGAGTACCTTCACCCATAGGAATTTTACTTTTGAAACCTTTTTTTGTTTTGAGCCTTGAAATAGTTCCTAAAATTGTAACTGTTTCTCCATCAGAGAGAGTGTTGATATTGCGAACTTCTGAGATATCAGTATATCGAGAGGGGAAGTGGTAGAGTAAATTCTCTATAGTATTTATACCAAGACGAGAGAGGGCCTTTTTTTGATTTATATCAACACGAAAATGCTTTTCGATTTTATCGTGGATTTGCATAGCCAGGTGGTGGAGTAGATGGACCCTGCATTTTAGGAGATGATGTATCTTTTAGAAGTCTATCTTCTTTTTTTGTACCATACAGAACAATACCACCAATGATTATAAAGATAATGAGCAAGAATATAGTCTGTGTTTTGCTAAGTTCTTTTTTTTGCATACAGAGTTTATTATTTTTTTAATGCTGTTTCGATATGCATTACTAATTCATCAAGGGTAAAATTAGATTTAACCATAAAATCAATTGAGCCAAGTGCTTTGGCTTGCTCTACATCTTTTTCTTCTGACAAATTAGAAAATACAAGAATTGGAATATTTTTTACTGATTCCGTTTCCCTAATTTTTTTCATAATTTCAAAACCATTAAAGTCAGGGAGTATAAGATCAAGAAGAACAAGATCAATTCCTGGTTCTTGAATTTTTTCCATCGCCTCAGTGCCATCTTTAGCGGTGATTATTTCATAGCCACTTTTTGTAAGTTTGCTGGCCTCAAGTCCTTGAAGAAATAGATCATCTTCTATTATCAATATCTTTTTCATATATTTTATTGTATCACATCAATTATGATATTGGTAATGTAACAAAAAAAGTTGTTCCATTATTTTCTGTACTCTCAAGTGATATAGAGCCACCATGCTGTTGTAAGATATTTTGAGTAATAAATAAGCCCAGCCCAGACCCAGTGACCCCTTCTTTCTTAGCATTTTCTGCTCGGAAAAATTTACTAAAGATATGCTTTTTATCTTCTTCTTTAATACCAATACCATTGTCGTGGATACAGATTATAATAGTATTGTTTTCTGTGTTCATTCTAAGGGTAATTAATATTTTGTCTTTTGGATTACTGTATTTAATAGCGTTCTCAATAATACTTTCAAGAACAACTCGAATCATATCTTTATCGCATTGAATTGTAGGTATGTCGCATGTAGGTTCTTGAAATTCTATGACAATATTTTTCTTGTGAGTCTCACCGTAGAATTCTACTACTGTGTCCTCGATAAGCATTTTAATATCTACTTCCTCTGGTTCGAGTATAACAACTGGTTCGTCGGCATGATTGAGGGCAAGTAGATTACTCACGACCGCAATCATACGCTCACTACTTGTAAGTGCTTTATTTATGTATTCTTTTTGTTCATTATTTATATCTCCAAAATCTTTATCCGCAAACATTTTGAGAATCCATTTAACTGCTGATAGTGATGTACGTAGTTGATGTGCTGTAATAGATATTAAATCAGATTTAACCACAATGATTTTTTGTAGTCTGGCATTCTCTTCTTTTAGTTTTTCAATGTCATCATGCATGACTATTTTTTATTAGGTAGTGATCCAAATGAACCAATTTTACCAATATCAATTTTACCAAGCTTCTCTTGGTCAATACGTAATAATCTAACTCCAAAATAAACAACAATTGCAATTACCAAGAAATCAATACCATTGTTTACAAATGAACCGTAGTGTATAGATACAGTTTTTGTAACATGAAATACTTTTGAGTCCAAGTCTTCAACTCCACCGAGTATTCCATTTAAAACAGGATTAATAATATCTGTCACAAGTGATGTAACAAATTTTGAAATAGCACCTCCTAAGATGAAACCGATTGCTAGTGCAACTATACCTTGATTTTCTATAAATTGTTTGAATCCTTTCATGTGGGTATTATATCAGAAAATATGTGGGGGATTAAATAAAATTAAAATACCTCTGACGCAAGTCAGAGGTATTTTAATTAATTTCTTCCTTCTCACATTATTTTTTCTTTAAGATAAAATAATGTGAGAGTTATCCCCAAACCCACTACTCTCATAGTGGTTTTTAATATATAATATATATGTATATTAGGATTTTTCCACCCAAATCACAGCAGAAGATATACTTTTCACACCAACACAAATGACACCATTAAACTCAATCAAAAAGGTATGGCCAAAGTACATCACAGGCTTCTTCTTCATCATCCTCCTAGGAGCATATGCAAACATC
>JAIOQC010000009.1 GCA_021413565.1 Candidatus Nomurabacteria bacterium | reverse complement strand
TTCTGCAGAATTGATAATAAATGCCACAGCTGAAATCCAAATCGCAATCATGATTAATGTATTTTTCATTCGGTCACCTTTAGGTATTTTGATTTTTCTTTTTTCCAGATCTTGCGCCATGTGTCGGCGAAGATAGCTAGAAGAATTTCATCATGATAATCGCCGTCTCGGAAAAGTTGTTTTTTTCTTTTACCTTCAACTACCGCACCGGTTTTTTTCTGATAGGCGATACTTCGCTTATTGTAGGAAATTGCTGATGAACAGATTTTATGCAATCCAAGAGTATTGAAACAGTAGTTAAGTAAAAGCATTTTAGCTTCAGTTCCGTAACCTTTGCCCCAATATTCTTTCTCACCAATCAGTGCTCCTGTTTCAGCTGTAAGATTGCGCCAATTTATTTTATGAAGGCCTAGAGTCCCAATCGGCATATCAGTCAATCTTACTTTCTGGTCTCGCCTTTCAGAAATATTACTCTCGTTAGTTCTTTTCAAAACAATTACGAAAGTGATTTCTTCTCTTAGATTACTGGTTGTTTTCTCAATCCATTTTGATTCTGCCTCTTCGGACATGGGCAGATAATTTACTATGTATTTCAAAATTTCCTGATCATTGATCCACCTTAGTAATAAGGGCAGATCTTCTTTACAGGGTAATCTGAGGTAAATAGATTTACCTTCTAAAAATATAGCTTCCATTTTAACTCCTTTTTAGTTTTGATTAAATTACCAAGTTCACCAATTAATGTCAAATTAATATTTTTTCACATATTTTGGTAAGTAATTCAGCTATTAGTGGCTAGATATGGTTTATTTTTATAACTTGCGCAAACTGCAATAAAATGTTATAAACAACATATATTTAAACAAACAAAGGAGTTATCATGTTTATTATTTTCGTGTCAGTGATCGTTGGTGTTGTTGGAGCAAGCACAATCTTGTTCTATGAAGAAGAAATGCCTTCATTAAAAGTTTTTGTGCCTCCAATCATGTATGTTCTCTCATTCATAATTTACCAATTTGTAGGCTGGGGATTCTTTCATGCTGACAAATATTCTTCGATGATTGGTGATTTAAAAGGGAGTTCAACTAAACATTGGTCTCAAGAAATTCAACCAATAGATCCAACTAAAATAAGACTTGTGACCAAAGAACAAGCCTTGTCCTTGGCAAAAACATCACTCAGTCAAGACGGAGCTACACTCGGCAGTCAGTTTCCATTGGATGAAGATCATATTACCTTACAAAAAATTAACAATGACTCATGGTATTTAATCCCATTAGATTTTTCAGGCTTTACAGTTTGGTTTAGTGGTGACTATATTCCTGGTTATGTAAAGGTAAGTGCTACCGATCCTTATGCTAAGCCAATTCTAATTACCGGAAAAAAATTCAAATACAGTGTTGGAGCATTTTTTGGGGACGATCTCAAAAGAAAATTAATTACCAAATACATAGACAAAAAACTTACTGATTACTCTTTTGAGGTAGATGATTCATCAAATGTATTTTGGGTCATTACGGCTTATCATAATATTATTGGTTATGAAGGTTATATTGTTGATGGTGTTGTTGTGTTTAATCCGGAAACTGGCGAAGATTATTTTATCCCTAAAGATGAAATTGACTCTAAGCCTCAATATTCTTGGATAGACAGGGTTATGCCTCAAGAAATTGTATCTGATTATATTGATGATTGGGGAAATTTTAAAGGTGGTTGGTTTAATCAATTTTGGAATCAAATCAATCTTCTCGAAGGTGAAACTCCAACAGTGAATTATTCTGCTGATGGTCGCTGTGTCTTTGTGACACCGATTACCTCAACTAATGATAAAGATCATGCCATAACTGGTTTGATGTATACCGATGCCAGAACTGGCAAATCAACTTATTTTACAACTTCAGGTGGGGCCACAGAAGATGCGCTTATAGGAGCAGTTGACAATGTAGTTGGTTATAAAAATTGGCATGCTAGTAAACAGATTGTTTATGAGAATGTTCATGGTAAATTGTCTGGCTTAGTTCCTGTACTTGGTTCTAATGACAATTACCAAGCATTAGCTATTGTTGAGCTTGAAAATAAAAGGGTGGCAATTGGTACAAGTCCTCAGGAAGCGTTAATTGAGTATCAAAAAATACTCATGAATTCTGGTGGGCAAATTACTACCGAAAGCAAAAAAGCCCTGAAGAATTACACTGGCGTGATTTCAAGAATAAATTGGGATATGTCGACTTCTGGAAAGCAATACTACATTTACGTAAATGACAAAGGTTTTAAACAGTCATTTGCTTTAAGTAGTGGTATTCAATCTGAGTTGGCACTTTCTGTAGCAGGTGATTCAATTAATATCGAATACATCGATGCTCCACAGACTGTATTGTCAGTAATGA
>JAIOQC010000077.1 GCA_021413565.1 Candidatus Nomurabacteria bacterium | reverse complement strand
AAATAGGTGTTGCTGAACAAAACCTAGCCACAGTTGCTTCAGGCATGGCTGCTATGAATAAAATACCTTTTATTTCTTCTTACGCAATGTTTTCTCCAGGACGCAATTGGGAACAAATAAGAACAACTATTTCATACAATGATAGACCAGTAAAAATTGCAGGTTCTCATGCAGGAATTTCTGTTGGGCCTGACGGGGGGACTCACCAAGCAGTAGAAGATATAGCAATTATGCGTGTCATACCTAACATGGTCGTCTTGTCTCCATGCGATGCCATAGAAGCCAAGAAAGCCACTCTCGCATGCGCAAAAACAAAGGAACCCACATATATTCGTCTGGCTCGAGAAAAGACACCAATTATCACAACAATAGATAGTCCATTTGAAATAGGTAAAGCACAAATGGTTTTTGTACCAGAACAAGGACTTGCTCAAGTTGGTATTATTGCCACAGGTGCGCTTGTATACAAAGCACTAGTTGTCGCTCGTGACCTAGAGAAAAAGGGAATTAAGGTCAAAGTAATGAACCTCTCAACAATTAAACCACTCGATACTGATGCTATAATTGCACTTGCACGAGAAACAAAGAGAATTGTGACTGTTGAAGAACATCAAATAATGGGTGGCATGGGTTCTGCTGTTGCAGAATGTTTAGCACAAAATTACCCAACACAGATTGAATTTATAGGTGTGAAGGATAAGTTTGGTCAATCTGGTACACCAGATGAATTGCTTGAACACTATGAAATGGGTATTTCACACATTACAAAAGCAGTAGAAAAATTATTAAATAATAATAAATTGTAAAAAATATATGACAACAGCAAATAGCGTATTGATGGATGAAGCAAAGGCATCACTTAAAGGTAAGTGGAAGTTTGTAGTAAAGGTCACACTAATTGTAGTTTTAATCAACGTAATTACTGGGTTTATACCAGTTCTTGGGTCTATCGCACAATTTCTAATTAATGGTCCACTTCTTGTTGGTTCTGCAATAATTTATCTTGCAATTATTCATAATGAAAAAACAGAACTTTCTCAATTATTTGAAGGATTCGATAATTGGACACGATATTTTATAGCGTACCTATTGCGTGGACTTTATACATTTCTTTGGTTTTTACTTTTAATAATTCCAGGAATAGTATACACACTTGCGTATTCCCAAACATTCTTTATTCTTGCAGAAGACAAAAATATCAGCCCACGAGATGCAATCAGAAAAAGTAAAGAAATGATGAAAGGATACAAATGGAAACTCTTTCGTTTGATGTTACGTTTTGCTGGATGGATAATTCTTTGTATTCTAACACTTGGTATTGGATTCCTATGGTTATTCCCATACATATACGCAACAGCAGCCAAGTTTTATGAAGACATAAAGCCTAAAACAGAACCAGAATTAGAATCAATTATAGAGACAGAAGTTATTGAAATAGAAGTAGTACAAAAAGATAATAATTCTTAATAAATTGGTTGTTTTTGTATTATATGTTATAATAAAGTTCAAATAAAAAGGCTATGAGAACAGAAACATTCAACCAAAATCCAATGTCTGATTCAGCAAGAGCAATGATGGAAATACAAGCCATTGAACAACAAATGCAACAAGGTGGCAATGTTGACGGAGAAAAAGATCAATTTAATCAAATTATTAAAGACCTTAGTCTCAACAACATAACTCCCGAAAAAGCATTAACCGAGATACAAAATATTATGTCCCACAGACAGGACTATCATTAAAAAAACCTTTATGTTCGCATAAAGGTTTTTTCATTTCGCTAGAATTAATTTACTTTTTGAAGTTTATATTCAACAGGTGCTTTAGAAAGAAAATCTTGAATTTCAATCGCAGATAATAATCCTTTTTGTGCACCAATTTGTTTAGTAACTGACATGGCATTGATTGGCGCCCAAGTCATTGCTTCAGCCAAAGTCTTACCCATAGATAAGCAAGCCACAATAGTTGATGCGTATGCATCGCCAGCACCAGTACGCTCGTACGGTATATGAGGATAGATAGGCATAAAGTACATTGAACCATCTTCTTGGCGAGAGTAAGCACCCTTTATGCCATTAGTTAGAACAATGATTTTTGGTCCTAGAGCATGCAAACTATTCATTAATTTTTGTGGGTCAAGTTCAACAATGCCTAGAATTCTTTGTGCCTCATCCATATTACAGAAAAATATATCTGAAAGAGCATAAATATTTTTTAATTTTTCTATACCAAGTTTCATTTGAAAAGTTCCTGGTTGAAAAGCTAATTTAGTTTCAGGATGCTTTTTAAGCCACTCCGTGATTTCATTATGAAAGCCTTCAGTATTTTCTCCTAAAGAAGAAAGGTATATCCATTTAGGTGGAGTAATATTTTGAGGAAAATGACGTTCAAAAGGAGCATGATTAACAAAAATTGTTCTTTCTGGTCCATACCATAGTACATAGTGAAAGTTTGTAGGCAATTTTGGGTCAACTTCAACAAAATCTGTACTAACTTTATTAGAAGTTAATGTTTCTATGCACTTTTTACCATTGTCATCCGAACCAACTACCACAGATAATGCTGAATTTAATCCCAAGCGAGAAGCACAAACTGTTGCATTGGCACTATTGCCAACAGCATAAACAATTTCATGAAATTCAAATGGCACTTTATCGCCAAAACGAACAGAAAGTCTACAATTTTCTTGATCAAGATCGCAAGTGGCTTCTGCATCTTCTAAACGAATAAAATCATCTACGACTAAATCTCCTATACCTAAAATATCAATTCTATTAGAATTATCAGTTTGATTTTCCATATAGCCTGATTATATCACACTATGTTATAATCAAAAATATGAATCCTATGAAAACATTAAGAGAAGTTATACAAGAAGCGAGCAATAATAAAACTGCTATTGGTCATTTTAATATTTCAAATTTAGAAG
>JAIOQC010000054.1 GCA_021413565.1 Candidatus Nomurabacteria bacterium | reverse complement strand
GCATCGATTGCTTTGATACCAGTAGAAACTGGTTGATCAACACCTTGACGACTCATAACACCTGAAGCGACTTTTTCGATAGGATTTGTTTGTTCTGCCTTAATATCACCCTTGCCATCAATAGGCATGCCGAGTGCATTGAGTACGCGACCAATTTGTAAATTAGAAACTGGAACTTCAAGAATATGTCCTGTTGCTTTTGCAACATCCCCTTCACGAATTTTTGAAAAGTCGCCTAAGATTATGACACCTACAGAATCTTCTTCGAGGTTCAACGCAACTCCAACTTCTCCATTTGAAAAGCTGACCATTTCTGATGATTTAATATCAGATAGTCCAGAAATTTTAGCAATACCATCAAACACTTCTACAACGTGACCTATTTTCTCGGCCTTAACGTCGATTTGGAATTTCTCAATTTGTTTTCTTAAGTTTTCTACAATGTGGTTCTTTGTCATATTAGTGTGTGATTAAATGGTCTTGTAATGCTTTGATTCGATGAGCGAGAGTCAGGTCGATAATCTCATCGGCAACTCGTATCTTAATTCCTCCCAAGTGCTCCTCATTTATAATTGCTTCAATGTAAACTTCTTTTGCTTTGTATCTTTTTTTAATTTCGCTCTCTATTTCGTCTAGTGAATCCTTTGATAATTTATTGGTACTTTCAACATAAACCCGAACAACACCATTCTCTTTATCAAAAATATCTTGTAGGCTCTGTAGGATATCTTTCGAACGACTCAATAGATTTTTGTCTGCTAGCATTTGTGTTGCATTTGCAAGTATCACACTCAATTCTTTGCCTTCTTTGTCGTGCGAAGCTTCGTATATTGCCTGTGCTAGGTTTTTTGTTGATAATGTTGCCATATAATTTATGAATTCTTTATATTTTTGATTTGTTTCTGGTCGAAATTTTTATCTGTTTGTTCAGCGAGAAGTTTCTCAGTTGCCAAAACAACCAATGATACTATTTCTTTCTTGGCTTCTTCTACCATTTTTGCTTTTTCAGATTCTAGAGTTTTCTTACCACTTGCAATCATATGGTCAACATCAGTTTTGGCTTGTGCCATCATCTCATCCTTTTTTACTTGTGCTTCTTTTTTACCTTCTTGAAAAATCTCATGTGCTTCGATTTTAGCCTTGGCAACTATTTCATCGTATTCTTTTTTGGTTAGTGTGAGAATTTCTGCATTACATCGTGCATCTTCGAGACCACCTGCAATTTTCTCTTCCCTCTCTTTCATTAATTTCTTAAGAGGCTTTAATGCAAATAAATAAAGAACTACTAAAACAATAGCAAAGTTGATTGCTTGAGCAATAATGATTTTCCAATCGATATGAAAAGTTGTGATGAATGAATCCATAGAATAATTACTAATTAACAATTACTGATTACTAATTTTAAACATTAGCACCTAGCTTCTCGTAACTAAGCGATAGATACTTATTTACGAGTGGCTAGTTGCCAAGGACTACTTGATTGAGAAAGCGATAACGAGAGCGTAAATAGCGATAGCTTCAGCGAATGCTGATGCGATAAGCATTGGAACGAAAACCTTTCCTGAAGCTTCAGGATTACGGCCAATCGCTTCCATAGCCTTTGAACCAATCATACCAATAGCAATAGCAGGTCCAATAGAACCAACACCGATTGCTAATGCTTTTGCGAGAGTTGCAATTTCCATATTGTGTAAAAAGATTAACTAATAATAAAAGGTATGAACCTTTTGTTACAACTTCGATTTGGATATTATAAATGTAACATCCTCACTCGTTGTCATAATTTCCGACTTTTTATTTCGTAGGAAATTATCTTTATAAATGTATTGCTACGCGTTCAAAGATAATTTCCCACTACATTAATGAGCAGTAGCTACTTTGTGCTCTTTTGATTCATGCTCTTCATCATGGTCATGGTCTTGAGCAGCAATTGTGTAGTAAACAACTGTTAAAATAGAAAAGATAAATGCTTGTATAACACCCACTAGTATTTCAAGTCCGATAAATGGCAAAGGTAAAACATAAGCCAAGATAGTACTCATAGACAAGAGTAATACTTCACCAGCAAAAACATTACCGAATAGACGGAATGAGAGTGAAGCAACTTTTGCAAATTCACCAATTAATTCAAGAACACCTACAAAGAACATAATTGGAGCTGAGATTAGTAAAGTAGGCTCTTTGCGTACCTTGCGAATCATATCCACGAATGCCTTAATATTAACATATTTATTGAACATTTTCCATGTGCCAATGGACATAATACCAAATATATTTGCTCCAATTACAGACAATACTCCCATCGCCAAGGTCATGTTGAGGTCTGCTGTACCACTACGAATCAATGGTATAAAAGCTTTGCCGTGTTCTGTGTTCTCAATTATTCCAAAACCACCTAATGGCATGATACCTAACCAGTTATTAATTAAAACAAAAAGAAAAATTGATAATGCAATTGGGAAAACTTTAGCTGTAATTTTCTTGTCATTAGTTACTTGGTTAATGATTGATTCTGCTCCTTCAATAATTATTTCAAATAAATTTTGAAAACCTTTTGGAATCTGTTTAATTTTAGCTCGAACTGCAATTGAAATTATGATTAAGACAAATACAGCAACCCATCCTGTAAACAAAGCATTGGTAACAGTTAATCCACCAATATGTGCTATTGGTTCAGCATAAAGAGTTGCTTCATGTGAGACTTCCTCTGTCTGTATATTCTGTTGAAGATTATTTTGACTCATTGTTTTCTTTTGTTTCTTCTTTTAAATATCTTTTTGAAATTTGTACCACAATTATCATTGATACAGTGAATGAAATTCCAAGTAAAAATACAAGTATCCATGGAGTAGTTTTGTATTTAGTATCAAAATATTTACCTATGATAAGCGCAACTATTACAGGTCCTATTATCCAAGCCGAAATTTCAGAGAATATTCTAAGATATTGGATTTGGATAAATGATTGTTTTTGTGGTTTCTTGTCTTCCATAAAAAGAAAACGGCTCTAAGCCAGACCTACTATAGCAAAAAATTGCGATTTATTCAAGTTTTTGCTATAGTATTCTTACTCTTTTGAGTATGCGTGTGTAGTTCAGTGGTAGAACGCTGTCCTGATAAGACAGAGGCCGAAAGTTCGATTCTTTCCACACGCACAATAAAACGAAAAATCCCTCGACCGAAGTCGAGGGATTTTTCTGATAGAGTGTTTTTGTTTTGATTATCTGTTTCCTCGGAAACCACCACCACCTTGTGGACGCTCTTCCATTGGACGAGCTTCGTTTACAGTAAGGTTACGACCATCGTAATCTTTACCATCAAACATTGAGATAGCAGATGTAGCATCAGCATCGTTTTCCATTTCTACGAAACCGAAACCTTTTGAGCGACCTGTCATCTTATCCATAATAATAGTTGCTGAAGCGACTGCTCCTGCAGTTTCGAAGTGAGCTTTTAGCTCATCGTTAGTTGTCTTGTAAGGAAGACCACCAACATATAACTTTTTTGCCATATATGACAATGTGCTTTGCAAAGCGTTACCTAAAT
>JAIOQC010000053.1 GCA_021413565.1 Candidatus Nomurabacteria bacterium | reverse complement strand
AAAAAAGGGAGATTGGGATGTTGGTATCGCAGTTGATGCGATGAAGATGGCATCACGACTTGATGCAGTTATCTTAGTAACAGGTGATGGTGACTACGTCCCACTTGTTGAATATCTACAAACAATCACACAAGTAGAAGTTGTATCATTTGGCAAAAGTTCATCAATGAAATTGAAGGAACAAGCCGATGACTTCTTGGATTTATCATTAAACCCTAAAAAATATCTAATTTACTAAGTCTTCTAAAATGAACGATCTGCTTCGTTGCAGACTCCGGTTGTTTGGTTAATGTAGAATTACTACATCTCCCGCACAATCCTCGTCTACGCCTCGCATCTCATTTAATTTTAGACGACTTTCAAATACGTCTAGCCGAAGGACGGTTTTCTTGCTATGCTGAAATTATTATTCTATTAATTCTGCTTCTCTTCAGACAATTAGAATTGAAACTACAGATATAGCGTTTCAAGCCTAGAGTCTGCAGAGAAGCTCCAAACAAAATGCATTCACAAGAATTTGATGTAGAAATTGGTGGTAAAAAAGTTACTGCTATATTTTCTGATTTAGCAGATCAAGCAAATGGTTCAGTTATGTTGTCATGTGATGGAACAGTAATTTTAGCAACTGCGGTAATATCTTCAGACAGTAGTCGCAATCCGGGTTACTTTAATTTAACAGTTGAATATTTAGAGAAATTTTATGCTTCTGGCAAAATTCTTGGTAGTCAATTTTCTCGTCGTGAAGGACGACCATCTGATCAAGCAATTCTCGCTGCTCGAATTATAGACAGAACTATTCGCCCATTATTTGACCACCATATAAAAAATGCTGTTCAAGTTATTATCACTGTTATAGCACTCGGCAAAGCTGATCCAAAAACTCTAGGTATCAATGCTGCATCAATTGCACTATCTGTTTCTGATATTCCATGGAACGGTCCAGTCGGTGCAGTACATGTCAGTAAAACAAAAGAGGACTCAACAAGTAAAATAAATAATTACATACCAAATGCTGATGAACCAGTTTACACATTAGACCTTCTTGTTTGTGGTAAAGACAAAACTATAAATATGATTGAGGCTATGGCATTTGAAATTTCAGACGAGGAAATGGGTCAATGTTTCGACATGGCAGTTTCTGAAATTTCAAAGTGGGAAGAATTTCAAAAAATGCTTCAAGTAAAGTTCAACAAAGAAAAACTTTCTTTCCCTAGACCAGTTACAAGTCCCGAAATCGTTGCTCTTTTTACAGAAAAGATTAAGCCAATCATTGATGCTGGATTATTCAGTAAAGATAGCAAGAAAATCACAGCTGAAGCAGAATCATTATGGAAAACAATCATAGATGAAAAGTATCCGAAAGAAGACGAACTAAGTCGTTATGTTGCACATGACTATATGCACCATTTCCTTGATCAAGCGTTTCACACTGAGGCACTAGTCAACAACAAGCGTGCTGACGGTAGAGCCCTTGATGAAGTACGTATGCTTTATGCACGTGCTGGTGGGATATCTGATTCGTTACACGGTTCTGGAATATTTTATCGTGGAGAAACACATGTTCTCTCGGTTCTAACTCTTGCTGGTCCTGATGCCATGCACACAGTAGATGGTATAGAATTTTCTGCCAAGAAAAGATTTATGCATCATTATAATTTCCCACCATACAGTAGCGGTGAAACAGGCAGAGTGGGCGGTTTAAATCGTCGAGAAATGGGACACGGTTTTCTTGCTGAGAAAGCATTGCTCGCTGTTATTCCAGATAAAATTTCTTTCCCATATACCATCCGTGTTGTTTCAGAATCAGTCGCATCAAATGGTTCAACATCTCAGGCTTCAATTTGTGCTTCAACAATTGCACTATTGGATGGAGGTGTGCCAATAAAAACTCCAGTTGCTGGAATTTCAATCGGTGCGATGATTGACCAAAATGACAAAAACAAATATGTATTACTCTCTGATATTCAAGGACCAGAAGACCACTATGGTGATATGGATTTCAAAGTTGCTGGAACCAAAGATGGTATTACTGCAATTCAACTCGATGTGAAAGTTGACGGTATTGCAATTCAAATACTAAAAGACGCATTAACTCGTGCAAAAATAGCACGCCTAAAAATTCTTGAAACAATTAATGCAGAACTACCAAAACCACGCTCTGATATATCCATACATGCACCTAAAATTATTGTTGTGAAAATCAAGAAAGATCAAATTGGTCTTGTGATTGGACCAGGTGGAAAAAGTGTAAATGCAATTCGTGAAGCAACAGGAACTGAAATTACAATCGAAGAAGATGGAACAGTATATGTTACTGGCAAGGGTGGTGGAGCAGAAAAAGCTGCAAAGATAATTGAAGAAATGACTCATGAATATAAAATTGGTGACACAGCAACTGGTACAGTTGTGAAGTTAATGGACTTCGGTGCTTTTGTAAGAATTGGAAATAACACAGAAGGACTTGTTCATGTATCTGAAATTGCACCATTTCGAGTTGAGCGTGTTTCTGATATTCTTAAAGAAGGAGACATCGTGCCAATAAAAATACATAAGATTGACGAGAAAGGAAGACTTAATTTTTCAATCAAAGAAGCAGATGAAAATTTCTTCAAACCAAAAACAATCACTCCTCCTGAACAAACAGCATAAATAAAATTTAATGGATGAAAATAAAAAACAAATAAATAACTCCAGTCAAAACGTAAAGACTCTACGAACTTATTCTTCAGACATGGCTGATGCTATTCGTGACAACGAAATGTCTGTTATTAAAATCGCACTAGCAGAAAAAGACAAACAATCTAGAAATACAATTTACAGAAACCCAGAGGAAACAAATATTAAAAAAATTCTTCTGCTAATCGGTGGAGCAATTTTTATTGTAGGTGCTATTGTTGGTATTTATTTCATAATGAAAAAAAATACAGAAAATATTGCAATTGAAAAACAAATAGAAACACAAAACAATAAAACATTTATTCCTTCTGACAATCAAGTTGTTGTTGACGCAACAACAGTGACAGATATAAATGGTATGTCGAAACTCATTCGAGATCAGATTATCCCAACAGATAAAATACAATCGATTAAATTAATTTTTGTAAATAAAGATGTAGACACTGTTCCTACAAAATTAGAACTCACAGATTTCCTGTCTACAATTAACACCACTGCTTCAGGCTCTCTGATTAGATCTCTCTCAAATGAATACCTAATTGGCACATATCAGGATAGTGTTCAGACACCAAGCCTATTCTTTATGTTTGAAACAAAGAACTATAATCAAACATATCCGGGTATGCTTGATTGGGAGAAAACAATGATTAATGACTTATCTCCATTCTTTAATATTGATATCTTATCTGCCAACAAAGTTATTCTTGATGCTCAATTTAAAGACCTAATTATTGCCAATAAAGATACTCGTGTACTTTATGACCAAAACGGTAAAGGGGTACTTTACTATGCATTTGTGAGTAAAGACAAATTCATCATTACGGACAATATTAATACAATTAAAAAAATTATCTCCATTCTGCAGACACAATAATCTTGATTGCCATTTATAACGATAATGCTATTATAATGAATATGAATCCCGTTAGAGATGTGCTTGTTGTATCCTAACACAGTGGAGATTCATAACTATGCTAAAATATTACTAATTATACTTAATCAGATACGGAAACCATAAAGGGTTTCCTATCTCTAACAGGATGAACATACAAGAACAAAAAAACAAACTCGAAGAAGAAAAGAAGTTGCTCGAAAGTGAATTATCAGGATTAGGTCGAGTGGACAAAACAGGTGACTGGGAAGCAACTCCAGAGGTTCAGACTGCTCCAGAAGCTGATGAGAATGATATGGCTGATCGTTCGGAAGATTTTGAAGAACGTAGTGCAACTCTAAATGTACTCGAAGAAAGACTAATGGATATTAATCACGCTTTGCAAAATATTGAATCTGGTACATATGGTATGTGTGAGGTGTGTGGTATGCCCATCGAAGAAGATCGTCTTGAAGCAAACCCAGCGGCACGCACATGTAAAGTTTGTATGGAGAAAGTAGTTTAATAATTTGTTTCGCTTTAAAAATACACTCGTTGTGGACGAGTGTATTTTTTATTTTTATTGTACAATATACGAGTATGTCATTCTCACGAGTATATTCTGCTCAAACACATCTCTTGCAAGGCAAGATTGTTACTGTTGAAGTTGATATTAGTAAAAATACTCTCCATGCTTTTACTCTTGTTGGATTACCCGACAAGGCTGTTGAAGAATCTAAAGACAGGATGAGTTCTGCTTTGAAAAATTCAGGTTTTACTTCTCCTAAAAATCAAAATCAAAAAATCGTTATTTCACTTTCACCTGCGGACCTTAAAAAAGAGGGTCCGTATTTTGATGTTGCAATTGCACTTGCATACTTATTGTCAGCCGAAGAAATAAACTTTGAACCTAAAGAAAAGATATTTCTAGGAGAACTCTCGTTAAATGGAGAATTGCAATCAATCAAAGGTGTATTACCTTTAACAGAGCAAGCAAAGAAAATGGGTTTTAAAGAAATCTTTCTTCCATTATCAAATGCCAAAGAAGCAGCATTGGTAGACGGAATCACTGTGTACGGTGCACAGACACTCAAAGAAATTATTAATCACATTGACGAAACAAAGAAAAAGAATCAATCAATCAATGGAACAAATAAAAATAATACCTACACCTAAAACCGAAATAGAATACAAAGACCGTACCAATGATATTGATTTCTCAGATATTAAAGGTCAGGAAGGTGCCAAGCGTGGACTATTAATTGCGGCAGCGGGTGGGCACAATATTGCCATGTCTGGACCACCTGGTACTGGCAAGACAATGCTCGCTCGAGTCTTTTCACATATATTGCCGAACCTATCAAAAGAAGAAGTCCTAGAAATCACTGGTATTCATTCTGTAGTTGGTCTTCTTGACGACACCCTTGTAACAGAATCACCATTTCGTGCTCCACACCATACTGCAAGTTACGTATCAATGATTGGTGGTGGAGCAATACCAAAACCAGGAGAAGTGACTCTGGCACACAAAGGAGTTCTTTTCTTAGATGAATTTCCAGAATTTGAAAAACGAGTTTTAGAATCTTTACGTCAACCACTCGAAGACAATATTGTATCGATTTCACGCGCTCGTGGTTCAGCAATTTTTCCTTCAAACTTTATTCTAATTGCTGCAATGAATCCATGTCCGTGCGGACATCGTGGTAATAAACAAAAAGATTGTATTTGTAAACCTCATGACTTAGATAGATATACTCGTAAACTCTCAGGTCCTATTATGGATAGAATTGATATTTGGGTTACTGTTGGTGCAATCGATTATGAAAAACTTTCAAGTGATACTCAAGAAAGTGAGACGACACAGAGTCTAAAAGAAAAAGTATTAAAAGCAAGATTAGTACAAAATAAAAGATTTAAAACTACAGATAATAAGAGAAAAAACATTCGCACAAATAGTGAAATGAGTGTAAAAGAACTCACCATTTTTGCACCATTAGCAGATGAAGTAAAGAAACTACTCAATGAAAGTGCACAAAAATTGCAATTGTCTGCACGAGCATATCATCGTACTATTAAAATAGCTCGAACAATTGCTGACTTAGACGAATCCGAAGACATCACCATATCACATATTCTCGAAGCATTACAATACAGACCTAAAACAAATATTTAAAATCCCAACCATATGGTTGGGATTTTAAATATTTGTTTTAGGTCTGTATTGT
>JAIOQC010000097.1 GCA_021413565.1 Candidatus Nomurabacteria bacterium | reverse complement strand
TAAATCAGACAGAGGTAATTCTTTGTTAATGTTTACTGTTGGGACACTTGGTGTGTTTTGGTTGGGTGTTTTAGGTTGTTGTTCGTACTTAGATATAGAATATTCAACAGAACGCACAGTATCATTGTGATTTATAAGTGTTTTTAGGATAAGTTTATGAAATTTATTATACAACCAATCTTTAACAAATTCATTTGGTACTCCAATATATATAGTACCAACATCTTCTTTTACGATAGAAGTATTCTTAAACCATGTTGTGAAGTTAGCCTTTGAGACAGATAGTTCCATTTCTGCAAGACAATTTTCCCAAAGCTGTTTTGTGTTCATCCTGTTGGTTAGAAATGGCATTATGTCTTCGCCATATCTTTTCTTAATTTAATAATCAATAAATTCTAATTCTTTAACTGGATTTGTATTATCTAGAGGTGTAATACAATATCATTACCTACCACCAGATTCATAAAACCTATTATACCCTGTTTCTATTTCTCTTTATAATCAACTATCTGGATTACCCTGTTTATAACGTGTGGATAAACTCATAAGTAACACTTTGGGTAATTTTACTATGTTATTAGTAATAGTAATTGCCAAAAGATTAATTTTGCGATATAGTACCCTTATGTCTCAAACATATCAACCAAACAGACGAAAAAGAGCTAAAACTCATGGTTTTCTCTCTCGATCAAAAACTCCAGGTGGCAAAAAGGTCACTCAAGCACGTCGCCGAAAGGGTCGTGCTAATGTATCTATTAAAAAATAGCCAATTCCCCTATTGATATAGGGAGAAAGAACTATGCTCCAAAAGAAAAAGCGGGTTACGAAAGAGCTATTTCAGACAATTATGGAAAAGGGAGAGATAATCTCGTCCCCCTTTTTTGTATTTAGGTATGTAAAAAACAGCATACCCCAATATGCTTTTGTTGCCCCTAAGGGTATTGTGAAGAAGGCTTCTAGTAGAAATGCCTTACGCCGTAAGGGTTATAATATCTTAAGAGTATATACCCTTAAAAATGTTGCTGGTATATTTTTCTATAAAAAACAAGCAGTTTCAGCATCAATTTCAGAGATTAAAGAAGATATTAATATAATTTTAAACAAAATTAGACCTTAAATTATCTGTCCATACTGGGTATGGACATAAAAACTATATAAAATATGGGTAAAATTATCATTTGGTTAATTAATCTTTATCAAAAAACACCTACTCGAGCACACTCTTCTTGTGTGTTTTTACCTACCTGTTCGGAGTATATGAAGCAGGCTATTGAAAAATATGGTGTTTTTAAAGGCTTTTATCTTGGTATTTGGCGTATCTTGCGTTGCCATCCTTGGCAAAAGAACCACTATGATCCGGTTAAGTAGCAAGTAGTAAGTAGTAAGGGAGATCCTAGCGGGCGAAGACCGCTGGGATATGTTTTTCTTTCTACATGATACTTTCTGCTTACTACTTTTCCGTGCTACAATAGACAAATGCAAGCACTCTGGAACACTATTTTTTACGAACCTATTTACAACGCCCTTGTCTTTATAATGAATACAGTCACACTAGGTGATGTTGGTTTGGCTATTGTAGCCCTAACTGTTCTAGTGAAGTTTATACTAGCCCCTTTAACAAGGAAGTCTATTCGAAGTCAGATATTGATGAAAAGAATGGAACCAGAACTGAAACTTCTTAAGAAAGAATTCCCAAATAAAGAAGAGCAAGCAAAGAAAACTTTTGAATTGTATAAAAAATATGGAACTAATCCATTCTCGGGTTGTCTAGTTGTTTTATTGCAATTACCAATTATCTTTGCCCTCTATTATGTATTTTATAAAGGGCTATCTTTGGATGCGAGTTCACTATATTCTTTTGTCAAAATACCTGATGTTGTACATACAAATTTCTTGGGATTCTTTGAAATGCATAGTAAGAGTATAATACTTGCGCTCTTTGCTGGTATTACACAATTTATTCAAGGCTATCTTGCAACACCAGTAAAGGCGAAGGTGGAAGTTGTAAAAGAAATGCCTGTAGAGCCTAAAACATTTCAAGAGGAACTGTCTAATAGCATGCAAATTAATATTAGATATGTTTTACCAGTATTCATTGCTTTTATTGCTTACCAAATATCAGCCGCAGTAGCATTGTATTGGATTGTAAGTAACGTATTTACAATTGTTCAAGAATGGATTATCAGAAGAAAATTAGAAAGAAATCAAATATAAACATGGAAAAAGATGCTATCAAAAAAATAGTCGGAGATATATTTGCTCACTTAGATTGCAAGATTGATTCTTGTGAGATTGAAAATGTGGACGGTATGCTCTGGTGTTTTATTGAAACACCCGATTCTAGATTTGTTATTGGTCGTGATGGAGATACACTTAAATCACTCAATCACATAATACGCAAAATGATTGAAAAGTCTTCTAATGAAGAAGAGTCTGCTAATTTATATGTTGATGTGAATGGTTATCAAAAAAAACACTTTGATGGTTTGAAAACAATGGCTCATATGATGGCTGAAAGAGCTCGTTACTTCAAGAGTAATATTGAAACAGAACCAATGCCTGCTTATGACCGTAGAATAATTCATACATTCTTGCAAGATGCAAAAGATATTAAAACAGAATCAGAAGGGCAAGGTGTAAGTCGTAGGGTGATTATCAAATATATAGAAACAAAGTAGTAAGTAGCAACAAAAAGGCTGGTCGACTCTGTCGACCAGCCTTTTTTATCTTAATTATTAGTATTATATTACAAAACTGAGTCTTTAATTACTTAAATTCAAAGACCACAAGGTGGAGTCTTTTTTATTAATGAAGAATATATTTGTTTCAGTATTGTCTAGTATTAAGTGAGTAGCGTCTACTGCTGTATTGTCGTTTGAATTGGCAATATTTTCAACTTCAAATGTGATTGTATTTATTTTTACAAAAGAGTCATTAAAAGAAACTATTCCCTGGTACCAAGCATCTGGGTTCTCGGGGTTGTTAATATTACTTGGTAATGCACAGTAAACATAAATATTATCAGAACTCCAGATACATTTTTCGGGTAAACCATATAGGTTAATAGAATTTGATATATGACTTACTGTATCGAATACAAATAATTGTGGGCCATTGCTTGTAGATACACTATAAAGGACTATAGAGCCATTATTGTTGGCAAGTGTTGTAAGTCCTGCGGTAGGTCCCTTTACTTTTGTTAAAGTGCCATTTGTGGTGTTTAAACTGAATAGATATCCAGAAGCCGAATAAGAAGCTTTTGTTGTTAGATATATCTTTTGATCCCCTACCCATTGTGATAACCATTCAGTAAAATGTGAAGTAAATACTTGAGACTTTTTTGTTTCAGTAAAAGATCTTATTGTACCTACAACTCCACTTGTATTTTTTGTTAAATAAAAGAATTTAGTTTTGTCTAAAGATGTGCTGATGTCAATAATGTCAGAAGACAAGAACTCCCCTTTAGTTGCACCAAGAGTTGCCATAAAACTGGTGATAGTTCTATTATCTGTCGATAAATATCGATAAATAGTAGTTGAAGCTTTGCTGTCTAAGATACTCTCATAAATACTAGGAATTGTTGAGTTTGAAATCTTGGCAACATTCTTTGTATCCAAGTCTCTTTGATAAATATGACCTGTGATTCGTTCTACATATCGCAATGCCGAAACAGTTTGATATTGAGGTGGTGTATTCGCTGGTGTCTCAGGTGATGGTGGTATCAATCTATCGTACTGGAAGAATGTTGCTCCAGCGACAGAGAAATCAGTAAGTTGTTGAAATACAGAGTTAGTAAATACTGCACCAGTATCATCTAGTGCTACTCCGTCACTATTTACACCACCACTTTGTGAGCCATTAGAATTATTATTTGAGTTAAAAGGATTGAACCGTTGGTAGAATGGCGCATCAGTAGTTTGTGTATTCGTGTTTGTGTTGCGAGAAAAATAGAAATAAAGCATTATTGCCCCGACAATAACGAATGTTGTTATGAAAATAATTTTTGTTTTTTTAGGCATGTTATTTAATTACAAGATATTAGTGTCCTGTTGTAGACCAGTGCCAAGGTTCTGAAGATAGATTGTAAAGTCCATATTTTGACGCATTAGACTTGAGCCACAAGAAACATCTATTGTCTTTCGCTCGGATACTTTTTCCGTCACATTGTAAATCAAAGGCTAAACCACTTTCGTGCATTGAAGTTCCAGGTATAGCGGTTGGTGGTTGGCATGTTGCATTCTTATTGTAAATATTTGTGGAACCGCAATTACTTGACCGTAGTTGTTCTTGGCGTTGCTTGCTTCTGAATCCATAGCCAGTGATATTGTATCCCTCAGTGCGTGCTTTAGATAACATTGCTTGCACCTTTTGCGTAATTGTTTTACATGAAGGTGGCTTACTACTATCTATGCCCTCAGGGCATTTTGTTGTTTTTGCACCAGATGGAACAAGGTCATCTGATGTCATTGGTTCCCCGTCAATTTCAAAACTTACATCATCTATTGTAACCCCTCCCGAGCCCGTCAGGTCTGGGTTAACGGTATTTAAGATTGCATAAGCAGCCAAGGCTATAATAAGCCCAAGTATTGCAGAGAATATTTTACCTTTTGCTTCTGTTTTACCGAAAACCGATTCGTCGCCCATATATTGAATAGAAGCGACAACAATCATTACAACTGCGAGTGCACCAGCGAGTCCAATACCAATCTTGAAAATGATATTTAAGTAACAAGCAACACCATTTGTTATGTCTGGATTACCTGGGCAAGTTCCATTGCTTGATGTGTTGATTGAAGTTAATTTACCAATTGGGGCAAGTAGTTTGTAGACTCCTTGTGACAGATTAATGCTCTCTTTAGTTATGCCAACACCAACTGCATTGCCTGACGATGAACCAGAAGTAGTACTAGAATTGGTAATTAATTTTGCATTACTTAAACAATCTGCGTCACATTCATAAAATAAATCTCCATTTTTTTCACGCCAAGATTTATAGTAATTAGTACCATCCTTGTCTTCTACGATTAAATATAAATGACAATCAAAACCAGCGCCAAACTCACAGCCCTCTTCTCCTAATTTAAGTGGAAATTTAAAGTTGTCGTTTACAACTCGTATTTTTAAATTATCTAAATTAGAGTCACTTAATGCGTCATCTTGCACAGGAAAATCCTCTTCGTAGACAGTTAAATATATATCTTGACCAATACAATTTGTTGTATTGAAAACAATATCAACTGCAGTTGAACCTTCTTTGTACCAATTATCTTTCATCTCCCCTGCTGGGTCAAAAGACGCTATAACTTTACAACTCGCTGATTCAGTAGTAGTCGGTGAGACAGATAAAATAAAAACAAAAGACGAAAGTATATATAAAATTGTAAGAAATTTTTTCATATTATAGATTGAGTTTTAATTGACCACTAACTTTTTGGAATAAAGTAT
>JAIOQC010000050.1 GCA_021413565.1 Candidatus Nomurabacteria bacterium | reverse complement strand
CGATTTAATTCAGTGAAATAAATTGCACGGTTTTCATAAACCCAATCATGGATCATTGATTGACCTTTTGCTACTATCGCCACTGGTACAAAGAAGGGAAGATTGTCCATATTAATTCCTGGGTATGGATTAGCGTGGATTTTATCTTCAGATGCAGTTAATTTACTCGGTAGTATCTCAATATCAACTAGTTTAGTTCTACCATTTCGAGATAGATATTTTTCTAGTGTTTTATATTTGAGACCCATTTTACTGAGTTTGTATAATTCAAGTGCGAGGAAATCAATTGGCACTCGAGTAATTGTCAGAGTTGAATCAGTTACAACTGCTGCTGAAATAAACATCATTGATTCAATAGGGTCCTCGCTATTATAGTATTCAATATCTTGATTGATATCTTTGACTCCGTGAACTGTAAGTGTAGTCGTACCAACACCATCAATCTGTACGCCAAGTGCTTCTAGGAAGAAACAAATTTCTTGCACCATATAATTTGCACTAGCAAATTCAATTGTTGTTGAGCCTTCAATTTTTGAAGCTGCCATAAGAATATTTTCACAAGCAGTATCACCGGCTTCATACATAATAATATTTGCAGGCTTTAATTTACCCACACTAATATCATAACTATGATTAGTTGTTTTTACTTTTACTCCGAGCTCTTCAAGGGCGTAGATGTGAGCAGACACAGTTCTCTTGCCGAGTTTACATCCTTGGGCATGAGGAAGAGAGAACGATGAAAGCATATGTATTAATGGCCCCAAGAACATAATGATTGAACGAGTCTGAATAGCAGATTTTACATTAATTTTATTTAATTTGAATTTCTTTGGTGGTGTGATAACGACAGTGTTTTGATTGGTCCATACTATTTTTACACCGATACTTTCTAAAATTTCAATCACTCTGTAAACTTCTTCGATGCGTGCGATGCCGTGTAGTGTCGTTGTTCCACGATTAATCAACGATGCACACAGCAGTCCCACTGAGCCATTCTTTGAACAGTTAGTTGCTATTGTTCCTGATAATTTTTGACCACCAACAATTTGAAAATCTATTGAATCATTGATTGAGACAAGTTTGTGCTCTAATACTGCACTTATTTTTGATAATAATTCAGTCGTGAAGTTCTGTTCGCCTTTTTCCATGCGAGCAACGGCTGATTGGGAAGTGGCCAGTTCTTTGGCAAATGCTTCCTGAGTTAAACCCTTCTTTTCTCTTAATTCCTTAATAAAAAAGCCTATCTTTTGAGTCTCGGTTTGTTCCATATTTGGATTATATATCACATATGATATAATGGCAATATGATAAAGATAGATGAATATGTGGATATTCGCAATCATTGTACTCTGAAAATTGGTGGGCAATTTCGGTATTTTACTGTAGTTGAGACTCAGTCAGACATTCAAGAAGTCATTAATTTTGCAAAAGAGAAAAATATAAAAATATTCATACTCGGTGGTGGTTCAAATCTTGTTTTTTCAAGCACGATAGTTGACGCTCTTGTAGTAAAGATACAAATTAAGAGTTTTGAAATTATAAATGATACAGATGAATATACTGATATCAAAGTGGGTGCTGGTGAGAATTGGGATGCATTTGTCGGACGCACGGTAGATATGAATTTGTCAGGAATTGAAGCATTATCTGCAATTCCAGGTACCGTTGGTGCAACTCCTGTTCAAAATGTAGGTGCGTATGGTCAAGAAGTTAAAGATACAATTGTTTCTGTGGAAGTTTTGGACCCAGAAGCAGGTTCAATAAAAACTTTTCTCAATAGTGAGTGTGAATTTGCTTATCGAGATAGTATTTTTAAGAATAATGCTAAAAATAAATATATAATTTTGTCTGTAACATTTAGACTTTCAAAAGGTGAGCATAAAGTCCCAGATTACCCAGGTGTAAAGAATTATTTTCAAGATAAAGGAATTATTAATCCTACACTTTTAGATATTCGCAAAGCGATTATTGTAATCCGCAGTACAAAGTTGCCTAATCCAGTTGAAATACCTAATGTTGGTTCATTTTTCAAAAATCCGATTGTTACTACACAAGTATTTTATTCACTCATCAGTTCAACTGGTGAGAAAGTTCCTTTTTTTGATGTTGGTGGTGATAAGGTAAAAATTCCAGCTGGTTGGCTGATTGAAAGTGTTGGTTTCAAGGGTAAAGATTTCGGTGAAATATCTGTTTACCAGAATAATGCATTGGTATTGGTAAATAATGGTCAAGCAACTTTTGCTGATATTGAATTTGTTCGTAATCAGATTATTAGGGCTGTAAAAGACAAGTTCGGCATTACACTTGAAACTGAGCCTGAATTCGTGTAGTATTTGTTTACATTGCTGGGGTGGACGAAAAGCAAACTGCTTTGCTTTTCGTCCGAGCGGAGCGAAGGAGGGCCGCCATTCCGGTAATTTACCAAAGAGAAATACGCAGTATATTTCTCAAATTGCCGGAGTGGCGGAATTGGTATACGC
>JAIOQC010000092.1 GCA_021413565.1 Candidatus Nomurabacteria bacterium | reverse complement strand
CTCTGCTTGATTGTATCCTCTTTCTCTTTTGCGGTGTGCTGATATCGGAATTGGTACTACATATATCGTTGCACCAGATGTAAATAATCTAATATCTGAAAAATCCTCCATAAATGATTCTAGTAATAGTTCGCCTAATATTATACCAAGATGTGAACGATTGTAGTATTTGAGATTCCAAATTACCTTTTTCACAATAGGGTCTCTGTAATCATAAAGAGCAGTAATGTTACTTTGGGTTTCTCTATCTGTGTGACGTAGGTCCAAACTACAAGTATGGCATAGAATTAAACCTTTTTTCTTACAAGAAATGCATTTTTCTGGAAATAAGAAGTCTAATATTTCCCAATATGCTTTTTTTACCACAAAAAGACACCATGTCATGTCTTTATTTTACTATAGCTATGCTATACTAGATAGTAATAATATGGATCCCGTACGAGATTTTCTGTTAGGAATGTTCGGGGTATATTAGAAAAATAGCTTATTTAGTATTACTAATTCTAATTAATAAGATACGGAAGACTTAAAAGGCTTCCTATCTCGTACGGGATGGATAATTCACTCAAGAAAATCATATCTTCAGGATTCTCTAGTTTAACTAGTGCTTTTGGTTCTGATAATTCATCTCAAAGTGCTTTGGGTATTGATATTGGGTCTTCAGCTATTAAAGTTGTTCAACTAAAGAAGAAGGGAGGCAAGGCTGTGCTTGAAACATATGGAGCTATTTCATTGGGTCCATATGCTCAGACTGAAATTGGTCAAGTAACAAATTTGCCAACTGACGAGATTGTAAAAGCCCTACAAGATGTCATGAAAGAATCAAATGTAACCACTCGTTTGGGAGTTATGGCCATACCATCATCATCAAGTTTAATATTTACTCTTTCATTACCAGCAAATGTTACAGAAGATAAATTACCAATGATTGTGCCGATTGAAGCACGAAAATATATTCCTGTACCAATTTCCGAAATTAGTCTTGATTGGTTTATGATTCCACAAGAGGTAATCTCATTTGAAAACTCAATGAATAAACAATCATCTACAGTAGCACCTGCTCCATCTGTTGAGGTTCTAGTGGTTGCTATTCATAATGATATATTGACCAAATTTCAAGAAATCTTAAAAAAGACAGAATTGCGTTCTGATTCATTTGAAATGGAAATTTTTAGTAATATTCGTTCAGCTTTTGATCATGATATTGCACCTATTCTCCTAATAGATTTTGGAGCATCAAAAACAAAACTTTCAATTGTTGAATCAGGAATTGTGAGAGTATTTCATGTTGTGAATCGCGGTTCAGCAGATATTAGTAAAAATATTGCACAATCACTTTCAATTCCATTTACTGAAGCAGAGAAATTAAAACGCACTGTTGGACTTGAGACAAATTCTAATCCCCAAGTAGCTGAGATTGCTCGATTGGCGACTGAATATATATTTTCTGATACAAATAGCGTTGTGCTTGCTTACGAGAAGAAGTATAATAAAAACATTAGTAAGGTTATTTTGACAGGTGGTGGCTCACTTTTAAAAGGTTTCAAAGAGCGTGCTTCAGATAATTTTCATGTTGAAGTTGTGCATGCTAATCCATTTTCAAAAACAGAAGCACCTGCATTCCTAGACAATGTTTTGACTCAAAGTGGTCCTGAGTTTGCGGTAGCAATTGGCCTTGCCTTGCGTTCATTATCTTAAATTATGGAAAATTCATTCCAAACATCATTTATACCAAAGAAACCAGTATCTGCTCAAAGTACAACAAACAGTGCTCCTGTTGGATTATTGACCATATTC
>JAIOQC010000048.1 GCA_021413565.1 Candidatus Nomurabacteria bacterium | reverse complement strand
AATTCGAAATATTGCTATTATTGCCCACGTTGACCACGGCAAAACAACTTTGACTGATCAGCTTATGAAGCAATGCGGTATGACAGAAGAAGGTACAACTATGGATTCGAATGCACTGGAACTTGAACGAGGTATTACTATTTACTCAAAGAATACTTCAGTTAACTATAAAGGTACAAAAATAAATATCGTGGATACACCAGGACACGCGGACTTCGGATCAGAAGTAGAGCGTGTGTTGCGTGCAATTGACTCTGTGCTTTTACTTGTAGATGCGCAAGAAGGTCCAATGCCACAAACTCGTTTCGTTTTGAAAAAATCTCTTGAACTTGGATTAAAGCCGATTGTTATTATCAACAAGATTGATAAACCAGCAGCGAATCCAAATCGTGTTCATGAAGAAGTGCTTGAACTTTTCTTGGAATTGGGTGCAACTGACGAACAAATTGATTTCAAAACAATGTATGCAATTGGCCGTCAAGGTATTGCTAAATTAAACCTAGAAGATGATTCTAAAGATTTAACTCCTTTACTTGATTTGATTTTAAGAGAAGTTCCTGAAGCTTCTGTGAATCCAGAATTACCATTTCAGGCACAAGTTTTCAATCTTGGTTATGATAACTTCTTGGGACGACTTGCTATTGCTCGTGCATATGCAGGTTCTATGAAAACAGGTTCTACTATTATCGTAAAAGACGATAAAGGTAATTCACGCTCTACTCGTATTACTAAAATGTTTGCTTTTGAAGGTATTGCTCGAAAAGAAATTGATGTCATGAATACAGGTGACATTGCTATTATTGCTGGAATATCTGATGTGTTTATTGGTGAGACAATAGTTGATAATGCAGATACAGAAGCCCTGCCGTCTATTGCTATTGATGAGCCAACTATCTCTTTGAACTTCCTAGTCAACGACTCTCCATTTGCAGGACGAGAAGGTAAGTATGTGACAAGTCGTCAAATTCGTGAACGATTGGAAAAAGAATTGGAAATCAATGTTGGATTGAAAATTAACTTTGATGGAACAGATGAAGAAGAAATGCAAGAAGGATATCTTGTTTATGGACGTGGAGAACTACACATTGCTGTATTACTCGAAAATATGCGCCGAGAAGGTTATGAACTACAAGTCTCACAACCTCATGTAATCATCAAGACAAATGAGGATGGCAAGAAACTTGAGCCTTACGAAGAAGCAACTATTGATGTTCCAAGTGAATTTTCTGGTGCAGTAATTGAGAAATTAACTCAACGCCGTGGATTGATAACTTCTATGCAAGATAAAGATGGAATCACTCGTATGTTAATTGAAATTCCAACTCGTGGACTACTTGGTTATCGTGGTCAATTCGTTGTTGATACAAAAGGTGAGGGAATTATTGCTTCACGCTTTGTTGGATTCAAAGACTATGCAGGCGAAATAAAGAAGCGTGATGTAGGATCAATGACATCAATGGTTACTGGTAAGGTTGTTGCATTCTCACTTTGGACACTTCAAGAGCGTGGTACTCTTTATGTAGAACACGGTGATGAAGTTTATGAAGGTATGGTTGTGGGTAACGTGATTAAAGGTGATGAAATGTCTGTAAACCCAACTAAAGGTAAGCAACTTTCAAATATGCGTTCTTCTGGTACTGATGAAGCAGTGAATGTGAAGCCACCTTATAAACTCTCTATTGAACGTGCTCTTGAAGTTATGGCAGATGATGAATACCTTGAAATTACACCTAAAAATGTACGTTTACGCAAGAAGTTTCTAAATGAACAAGCACGATCTAAGTCAAAAAGTCCTAATAAGAAGTAATAAACTTCTTTTTGCTCTCCTCGGCTCGGAAGGAAGAAGGAGTACTTTCTTTCTTCTCTCGCTCTACGTCGGCAATAAAAAATAGAGATAAATGTTAAAAGGCCTATAAAATACAAAACATTTGACTTTATCTAATACTAATGATATTATAAAAATATTCGAATCTGATTATTTAGAATAACCCTTAATTCATATGGCAAATACTGTTACATTTAAACCAAAACAAGTCACCAAAAGAATGCTCTCAAACCTTCCGGAAAGAGCTTATGAGGTGGTTACTAATCGTTTTGGACTCTCTGATGATGCTCAACGTAAAACTCTAGAAGCTATCGGTAAAAAATACGGTATTACTCGTGAGCGTGTTCGTCAGATTGAAAACTCAGCCCTTTCTTTGATTAGAAAGTCACAAGCTTTTAAAGATGAAAAAGGTGTTTTTGAGGAACTTAAGAAATTGCTACATACATTAGGTGGTGTTGTTTCTGAACAAGAACTTCTTTCTCATGTATCAAAAGATAAACTAACTCAAAATCATATTCATCTTTATCTAACATTAGGTGATGATTTTATTAAACACAAAGAAGATGATCATTTCAAAACTCGATGGAGTGTTTCTGATGAAGTTTCTGATGAAGTTCACAAGTCTTTAAAAAATCTTTACAGTAGTTTGTCTGATAATGAAATTATTTCTGAAAATGAATTAATTACTAGATTCCTAGATGAAGTGAAGGGCTTGTCTGAACAATATCGTACAGAAGAGATTACTCGTCGATGGTTAGAAATATCAAAGAAAATTAACAAGAATCCTTTAGGAGAATGGGGTAAGTCTACATCTTCATCAATCAAAACTCGTGGCGTGAAAGATTATGCTTTTCTAATGATGCGCAAACATGGTTCTCCAATGCACTTCCGAGAAGTTGCAAAAGCAGTGGCGAATACTTTCGACAAGAAGTGTCACACAGCAACTTGCCACAATGAACTTATTAAAGACAATCGTTTTGTATTAGTTGGACGAGGTATCTACGCTTTGTCTGAATGGGGTTACAAATCTGGAGTAGTTCGTGATGTCATTCGTGAACTTCTTAAAAAGAATGGCCCTAAAAGAAAACCTGACAAATATTTGTCAGGTTTTCTTTTGTCTGTGATATAATAAAAGACATATGATTGAAGATTTCTTGAATTCGCACAATTTTAATTTACTTCAGATTATTCTAGTAACGATTGGCTATGTAATGCCATTACCATTGGCATATTTTGCTGTTAAATTGTGGCACCATTATCGTCAGGAGCGTTTTATTGCTGGTATTAAATGGGTTCTGTTGGAAATTCAAGTTCCACGAGATGTGATTAAATCTCCAGCAGCAATGGAATTAATCCTATCAAATGCTTTTTATCACAAGAGTAAAAAAGGTTTTTGGGAGCAGTATATTATTGGTGCACCATGGCTATGGTTTTCTTTAGAGATAGCTTCAATTAACGGTAAGGTTCATTTCTATGTTCGTACACCAACACGCTTGCGTGACTTAGTAGAAACACAAATTTATGCTCAATATCCTCAGGCTAAAGTTGTCGAAGTGGAGGACTATGCTTTGAATGTTCCTCAATATAAAAAAGATGGAGATTGGAGCATGTGGGGTTGTGAATTCAATAAAGCAAAAGCAGATTTTCTACCTGTTCGAACTTATCGAGATATGGATGAAATGGATAGTGGCACAAAAGAAGAATATAAAATTGATCCTATTACTCCTGTAGTAGAATATTTGGGTTCACTGCCTGAAGGTCAGCAATTGTGGATACAAATTATTATTCGACAAAATATTAAAACATACCATAGCCACAAAACTGGTAAGCATGTAGATTTTTACGATGCGACATATGAATACATTGAGCATATGTTGGCACCATATACACGTACTCAAAAAAATGACGATGGAAATACTATGGGTATGGATATGCGTACGCCAGATCCTTTAAAGAATCTAGTTAAGGTTATGGTAGAAAATGCTAGTTTGATTCACTTTGATTGTGGTATACGAGTAGTTACACTCTCAGATAATCGTTTGTGTAGTGATGATCAATTTATGAATTTACGACGCAATGCGCGGTTGCTTTTTCGGCAATATGCACAACCCAATATTAATGAATTTAATCGTGTAAACTCTACACAATTTGATGCTCCATGGTCTGACCCTACAGGACTTGCTCTGACTAAATACAAGAAGCGTACATTGGACTTTTATCGTATGAGAACATTTTTCCACCCACCACTACAAAACTCTACAGAATACCCAGAGGTATTGTCGCAATTTTTCCCATCAGGTGCACCAAAAATATTTGTTATGTCAACACGAGAATTGGCAACCGTTTTTCATTTTCCAGGTATGGTTTCAGAAACTCCAAGCTTCAAGCGTCTCGAATCAAAGATTGCAAAACCACCTACAAACTTGCCTTTATAGTTTATGTTTAGTATGAAAAAAATCACTTTTATATTTTTGATTGTTTTTTGTTTACTAATTGCTAATTATTATTTTCTTTCAGCACCAAATATAAATAAAACAGCAACGACTATACACATAGCACCAAATACGAGCCTCGTATCTATATCTGAAGAATTAGAAGCAAGAAATGTTGTGCGTTCTGCTCTGACTTTGAAAGTAATAGTTTCATTTTTAAAGTCAGATACTCAGATTGCTCGTGGAGATTATTTATTTGAGAAAAACTTGCCTGTTTACAAAGTTGCTTGGCAACTAGCAAGTTCTCGTCATGGTATCTCACCCATAAAGATTACCTTTAAAGAGGGAATTACAAATAATCAGATAGCCGATATCTTAGCCACTAAGTTATCTGGTTTCAGACGAGATTTATTTCTGGCTGATCCAAGAACTAAAGAAGGATATTTATTTCCTGATACTTATTTCTTTTTCCCATTAACAACAGCAGGTGAAATTGCTGATGAATTCTCTCAGAATTTTAATAATCAAATTATCTCCTTAGAAAAAGATATTAAAAATTCTAATCGCTCTTTGTCTGATATTATAATTATGGCATCAATTATTGAAAAAGAAGCCAGAGGTAAATCTGATGCTAGTATGATTTCGGGTATATTATGGAAGCGAATTTCGCTTGGAATGCCATTACAAGCAGATGCAGCACCTATTACTTATAAGCAAAAAGGATTGCCTAGTGAGGCAATTAACAATCCAGGACTTGTGACTATTAATGCTTAAGATTATCCTACTGATTCTCCTAATCTCTTTTATCTTCATGATAATAATGGTATTGTACATTATGCAAAATACTTCACAGGGCATAGGCAAAACATCGTGCGTTACTTAAAATAACATGATATTAAAAACAAAATCACAGAAAGACTATGAACTTATTGATTCAGGTAATGGTCATAAATTAGAGCGTTATGGAGAATATACGCTTGTTCGACCTGACCCAGAAGCTTTGTGGCAGAAAACATCACCAGAATCTGTTTGGAAAGAAGCTCATCTTGAATTTGAGAGAACTGCCCATCGTACGAAGTGGATTATAAAAGATGGTGTGAAAAGAAATTGGACAATAGAATTTGGTACTTTGAATTTTCAAATTCAACCATCTTCATTTAAACATACAGGACTTTTCCCAGAACAACTTCCAAACTGGCAATGGATGGAAAGGGTAATTAAAAATGCAAATAAAAAACCTACAGTTTTGAATTTGTTTGCTTACACAGGTGGAGCAACTCTCGCTTGTGCCAAAGCAGGTGCTGAAGTCTGCCATGTTGATGGGTCAAAGACTGCAGTTGCTTGGGCTCGTACAAATGCAGAACTTTCTGGACTCACAGATGCACCAATACGCTGGATTGTGGATGATGTTTTATTATTTTTAAAAAGAGAAATAAAAAGAGGTAGAAAATATGATGCTATTATAATGGACCCACCATCTTTTGGTCATGGTCCTAAAGATGAACTTTGGAAAATTGAAGAACATTTTCTTGAACTGATGCAATTGTGTAAAGAAATACTTTCAGATGAGCCACTTTTTGTCCTTATTAATGGATACACTGCTGGATATTCACCAATTGCATATCAGAATAATTTGAACGATATGATGCAAGGACATAGCGGTACTGTTGAAATTGGAGAATTAGTTATAGAACAAAGTGCAAGTGATAGACTTTTACCTTGTGGTATATTTGCGAGATGGGAAAGAAAATAAATAAAACTGTATTTGTTGGCGTGTCTGGTGGGGTTGATAGCTCTGTGTCAGCCGCGTTACTTAAAGACCAAGGATATAATGTCGTTGGGGTTTTTATTCGTACATGGCAACCAGACTTCATCGAATGTACTTGGCGTGATGAGCGTCGAGATGCCATGCGTGTTTGTGCGCATCTAGGAATACCTTTTCTTGAATGTGACGCAGAAGATGCTTACAAGAAAGGTGTAGCGGACTACATGATAGAAGAATACAAAAAGGGTCATACTCCTAATCCTGATGTGATGTGTAATCGTGAAGTGAAGTTTGGCGTATTTTGGGATTTTGCAAAGAAGCATGGTGCAGATTTTATTGCGACAGGACATTATGCGCAGATAAGTAGAAAGCAGAAAGTAGTAAGTAGTAAGGAAATCCTAGAATTAGAAAAAGGGGAGGATGAATCTAAAGACCAGTCATATTTTCTTTGGACTCTCACACAAGATGACCTTGCTCACACGCTTTTTCCAATTGGTCATTTGCAAAAAACTGAAGTTAGAAAATTAGCAGAAAAATATAAACTACCAACAGCAACTAAGAAAGATTCTCAGGGTGTGTGTTTCTTGGGACCCCTTGATATGAAAGATTTCTTGAAGCATTATATTCCAGAACAAAAAGGGGACGTAGTTGATGAAAATGGAAAGGTTATTGGATATCACGATGGAGCAGTATTCTTTACCCTCGGTGAACGCCATGGATTTACTATTACCGAACATTCAACTAATGGTCAGTCTTTGTATATTGTCGACAAAGATATTGATAAAAACACAATTTGTGTCAGCCCTAGGCAAGGCCTAGGGCTGAGTAGTCAGAAAGAATATGAACTTTATAATGTTAATTTGAATTTGAACGTAGACGTAATAAAGGCGAATGAAAATAAAGAATATACTGCTCAGATACGCTATCATGGAGAACTTT